>CACIRR010000006.1 GCA_902589095.1 uncultured Alphaproteobacteria bacterium
TCTCAACTCAAAAAGAGATTGGGGTTATGCAAAAGATTATGTTCAGGCTATGTGGTTGATGCTTCAAAAAAATGATCCTGAAGACTACGTAGTTGGGACAGGTGTAACTAAATCTATTGAAGATTTTGTAAAACTAGCTTTTTCCTATGTTAATCTAAACTATCTTGATTATGTAAAGTTTGATGAAAAATTTTTAAGACCTGCTGAAGTTGATCTTTTAATTGCAGATAGTACTAAAGCTAAAAAAAATTTAAAATGGAAAACAAGTGTTAACTTTGAGAGTTTAGTTGAAATGATGGTTGAGTCTGACTTAAAGATGTTAAAAGACTCCAAACAATATTAATGACTTTAAATATCGCCTAAATGTAATTGATTAATAAGGTTTATAAATTAGATGAATACCTGCAGACAAAAGACAAAAACATAATCTATTTATGAATAATTTGATAATTACTATCAATTGATGGCCAAATATTGCCATACTTATTTTTATGATCATTTATTTTTTCTAAATTTTCATAAATAAAAAAAAGAATAGCAATAAGTATCAGACTTCGACTAAAAAAAATATTAAGAGTTTTATTTAGTATTATATATTGCCAAAAAGGCAGTAAAATAAAATAAATAAAAACTAAATTATAAAAAAGTCCAAAACGATATGCTGGATAATATAAAAACCAAATGAGATTACAAATTATTGTTATAATAAATAAATACAGTAGATTTTTATTTTTATAATAAAAATTTTTGTAAATACTTGAAACATTAAAAGTATTTTTTTTATAAAAATAAAAATATAAATTTGGTATTATGAGAACTAAAAAATAAACACCATATATTTCTAAAATTTTTGAACTGTGGCTTGATATCCATGTTGATATCCATTTAAATCCATCTACGTTTATGCTTACATTTATATCGCCTTTTGCAAAAGACTCTATTAAATATAATTCTTTTTTAGCATCACCAAACTCATAAAAGCATAATGTTTTGATAGGCCAAATGATACATCCGCTAATAATAAAATTTTGAAGAAACCATAAAAATAACGGCAATAATGCTAAAATATTTCTAAAATTAAAAAAGCTCAATAATTTTAAATTGTAAGATAAAATGAATACAACAAAATATAAAAATACCAATGAATTAGTAATTTTAATCATAAAGGCAAAATTACAAAATAAAAAAAGAAGAAATAATTTTTTTTGATAATCACTCTTATTTTCGTCAAAATTATAATATAGAATATTCATCATAATTAAAATTAACAATAAAAAACCAGGAACATCTGTTCCAAAATCTTTCAAATTATTTATAACTCCAATAATAAAGACTATTGAAAACAAACTAAAAATTGAAAGTGGATGATTTATATTTTTTTCAGCTATTTTTTTTGCATTAAATAAATCATATATAACAATAGAATAGAGCAGTGAGACAGGTACAAATAGGCCATATAAGTATTTTTCAAAAGAAAATATTGAAGAAATAAAAAGCCAATTTGAGTTATAACTCACCCTTCTTTCGTGATCAATTTCAAATAAAGTTAAATTTTTATAATTTTTAATTGTATTTAAATGGTAAACAATATCATCATTTAAGCCTGCAAAAATAGATATAAAAAATGCAAGAAGAGATAAAAAAACAAACGTTAATATTTTTTTATTATTTTTTAAAAAAAAAAATAAAACTAAACCAATTAAAAACAAAAGAAAATTATAGAAATCAAATAATGGAAAAAATAAATTAAAAAACATGCTTATGAAAGAAACAAAAATTAAACCAACTATAAATTCATAGTGAAGAAAGTAATATTCATTGTCATGTATTTGAATGGCAATATTAATTAATCTACCAAATCCAAAAATCGAAATAAAAGTTAAAAATATAAATAAAAAGTATAGAGCTAAATTTGAAAATATTTCCATAGTTTAAATAAATTTTTCTATAATTTTTATTGAATCTAATGATTTATTTATTTCATTTAAACCATTGTTTTGGTTTTTGTGGTTTAAAGAGTCTGCAAAAATATCTAATAAATTTTCTAATGGTTTTTTTTTCGACTGAAAAATTAAATTATTATTTTGACAAATTTCATGCTTAATAAAATCATTAAAAAAAATTTTTCCGTTATTCAAAATTATTTTTAATATTCGTGTTTTTTTTTTAAAAAAATTACCAGTTAAAATTTTAATATGTATTTTGTTTTCTATTTTTACATCAAATTTTGAAACACAAAATTTATTATCTTTTGTTTTTTTAATCTCTTTATATTTAATATTATTTATTTTAAATCCATCGAAAATGCATAAAATATAACTTAATGAATGTATTCCCCAATCTAATATTGGATGAATATTATCATTTTGTGGACCTAAAGAACCCTCATGAATTATAATCTTTTCTATTTTGTTAAAATTTTTCAACATAAATTCTTTTGTGATTGTATAAGTGTCTGCATAAATATTTGGAAGATTAGTAAAAACTTTATTTTGGTTTTCGTTAATTAATCTGATCATCTTTTTGCCATCAGCAGAATTGTCACAAAATGGTTTTTCCAGTATCATAGGTATTCTTTTAAACTTTAATAAATTTAAAATTTTAAAATTAGTTTTAGGATTTACTGCAATATAAATACAATCAATATGTTCATTTCTAAATAATTCATTTATGTTTTTATAAAACTTAGTCTGAATATCATTATAATTTTGTTTAGAACTAACAATTGCCTTTAGATTAAAATTATTATTTTCTTTTATTCTCTGACTTACTTTTTTCCCCCAATTACCATAACCTATTAAAGCTATATTTTTTTTCATTAATATTTATAATTATTTTTTGCCCAATCATAAAAGAAGTTCAATCCATCAAGTAGTTGTATATTTGGGTTGTAATTCAAATGTTTTTTTGCTTTTGATAAATCAGGACATCTTCTTTGTGGTTCATCACTTGGATAAGCTTTTGGATAATTAATTTTTTTATATTTCAAATTTTTATCAATTTTTTTTAAAATTTTTATTACTTCAATTATAGATACTTCTGGTTTATTATTGCCTATATTGTAAGCTTCCCCTGATCTGCCTAAGCAAATTACTTTTAAAAACCCTTCAATTGCATCAGTTATGTAGCAGTACGTTCTTGTTTGACTACCAACACCATAAACATTCAATTTTCTTTTTTTAAGTAAACTACTGATAAAATTTGGAAAAATTCTATAATCTTTTTGCTTCATACCTGGCCCATAAACATTAAAAGGTCTTATGATATTTGTGTGAACGTTAAAATAATTTGAATATACCCAACATAATGTTTCACCTAATCTTTTGCTTTCATCATAGCAGGCACGTGGACCCATAGAACTTACATTACCTTTATAAGTTTCATTAGTTGGAACATTATTTTTGGAGGGATCGCCATATATTTCACTGGTACTAAAATAAATTAATTTTGCATTATTGTTTTTTGCTATTTTAAGACAATTTTTAATACCTGCAATTGTTACTTCAATTGTTTCTAATGGTTTTTTTCTATAATAGAATGGACTTGCTATTCCAGCTGCATGAATCACAATATCATATTTTTTTTTGGTATAAAATGGTTTGGATACATCTTTCTTTATTAATTGAATGTGTTTTTCAAATTGATTTTTTTTGTAAGTAAAATCATAAACTGTGAGTTTTACAGGTTTATTTATTTCCTTATTTATTCTTTTAAAATATTCTACTAAATATTTTCCCAAGAACCCATTTCCTCCAGTCATTAGGATATTCTTACCTGCAAATAATTTATATAAATTTTTAGTATTTTTTAAAATTTCATTAATATCTTTTTCTAAAAAAGGTTTCATTTAAGTTTACTAAATGGAATTGGTTTAAAAAATTTGACCTGAAGTTTTTTGAAGTTTTTCTTAATATCTCTAAAGTATTCATATGCAAAAACAATTACAATATCAATTTTTTTATTTATTTTATTTTTTTTTGGAACTATTTCAATATGACTACCTGGAGTGAATCTATTTTGCTTAAGAGGGCTATCATCGATTATGTAGCTTATTAAATTGGAATCAATACTTCCAAAATTAGTAATAGTAGAAACTCTAGCAGGTGCACCATATCCAATTATATTTTTTTTATCTTTTTTGTATTCATTTAGTTTATTTTTAAAATGTATTGTTTCTTTTTTAATTTTATTTTTAATTAAATTTAAACTTTTTAAATTTAAGTATTTTTTTTCTATTTTAAGTATTTTCATACACCTTGCAGTTTTTTTTACTTTTTTTGCATTTTTTATAAATAATCTTAGAGAGCCTCCATGAATATTAATAATTTCTATATCAAATAAGCTCATTTGGTAAGTTTGAAATAGCTTGTTAATACAATTTGCAGAATAGTAATAAGGTCTGTCAAAATAAAATCTTTCGTATTCTAAATTCTTAATAAAATTATAGAAATATTCAATTTCTAAAATCAGTACTCCATTTTCTCTTAAAAAATATTTTATATTTTTTGCAAACAACCTTGGCTTTTCTAAATGAGTCATTACACTAGATGCTACAATTGCATCTGGTTTGGGGTTTTTTTCTAAAATTTTATCAATTATTTTTTTTTCAAAGAACCCTACAAATGTTTTTAAACCTTTGTCATTAGCAATTTTTGCTACATTAATTGAGGGATCAATACCTAATGATTTTACTTTTTGTTTTTTTAATGGTTCCAATAAAATTCCATCATTAGAACCTATATCTACAACAAAATCATGCTTTTTTAGTTTTTTTGATAAGAGATTAAAATGTTTTTTCAAACCTAAATTTACCGATGATAAGTAAAAATATTTTTCAAATAATAACTTTCTATCTATAATGTTTGAAATCTGAGCTGCTTTACAAGTTTTACAAAAAAAAACTTTGAGCCTATATTTTTTTTCTTTTATAATTTCTAATTTATTTTTTGGATATTTATTAGCTAAAGGTTGTTTTCCTAAATCAAAAATCAGATATGTTTCTAAAGAGTTACAAATACGACATTTCATTTAAATTAAAAGCGTTTTTATTTTTGTTGATAAAATAAAATATAATACAGCAAATACATCATAATACCTTATTTTTTTTCCTTGTTCATAATTTCGAGCATTGTAATTGATACCAATTTCATAAATTTTGTCTGAATTTTTAACTACATACGTTAGTATCTCTGCTTGCTGACCCCACCCAAAACTTTTTAGTTTGTTATGATCTATTAATTCTTTTTTGAACATGCAGTAGCAACAATAAATATCTGTGAAAGTAGTATTATTTAACAAATTGAACATAAGTGTTATGAATTTATTTCCAACCATATGCCAAAAATGTAAAACTGAACGTTTTCTGCCTATAAATCTACTACCCATTATTAAATCAGATTTATTTTTTTCAATATTGGAAATAAAATCCATAAGATCTATAGGGTCATATTCAAGATCTGCATCTTGTATAACTAAATATTCACCACTGGCTTCTTTTATACCCTCAATCACAGCTTTTCCCTTACCTTTGTTTTTATCAAAAAAAATTGATTTTGAATAAAGTGAATTATTTTCTTTTAAAATATTTTTTGAATTATCTGTTGAGCAGTCATCTATAACAATAATTTCCAGTTCACAAATTTTACTTAGATCATGAATTTTCGTTAAAATTTCTAAAATTGTGTTTTCTTCATTAAAAATTGGGACAATAACACTTAGATTGATTTTTTTCATTTATATAACCATTATATTTTTTTTTAATAGAGTATATAAAAAATTTTTAATTATTTTGAGTTAGTTATTATTGGATATTTCTTTTAAAAGCAGATTACTTTTCTTTTAATTTTCAATTTAAGTCTATGTTTTTTAAATTTATCAAGGGCAATCTGAGTAAGAATATTGATCACAATTACTTTTCAAAGAATTTATATTAACAACAAATTTAATGTGATAAATGATAGAAAATATAAGCTGGAGAGGTGGCCGAGTGGTTGAAGGCGCACGCTTGGAAAGCGTGTATAGTAGCAATACTATCGAGGGTTCGAATCCCTCTCTCTCCGCCATAAATTAAATTACTGATCGAATCAAATTTTTTGTATATTCATTTTTAGGATTTTGAAATACTGACTTCGCAATATCATACTCAACTAATTTGCCTGATTTCAATACCAGAACTCTATCCGATACAGATCTTATTACATTCATATCATGACTAATAAAAATATAACTTAAAGAATATTTTTCTTGAAGACTTTTTAATAAATCCAATATTTGATTTTGGATAGTGATATCTAAAGCTGAAGTAGGTTCATCTAGAATTAATACTTTAGGTTTAAGTATTAATGCTCGAGATATTGCAATTCTCTGTCTTTGTCCTCCTGAAAATTCATGAGGAAATTTATTATGATCTCTCTCAAAATTCATACCTGTTTCACTTAATATGTTTTTTATAATTTCTTTTTTTTCAACTTCTGCAAATGAAGGAAAATGAACATCTATCCCTTCTGATAATATTTCATACACATTCATTCTAGGGCTCAAAGAAGAAAATGGATCCTGAAACACTATTTGTATATCTTTTCTAATATTCTTTAATTGATTTTTTTTAATTTGATTTAAATCAATATTTTTAAAATTTATTTTTCCTGACGATGAAATTAATTTCAGTATTGCTAAAACAAGGGAAGTTTTTCCTGATCCGGACTCACCAACTATTCCTAATGTTTCTTTTTCAAATAAATTAAAATTAATATCATCAATAGCTTTTACATAATCTACAGTTCTTTTAAAAATACCTTTTTTAATTGGGTACCATACTTTAAGTTTTTGAATGTTTAATATTTCTAATTTTTTATTATAATTAGATTTTTTTACTAAATTTTTATAACTTACTAACTCCTTAGTATAAGTATCTTTTGGAGTTTCAAAAATTTCTTTTTTATTTCCGTGTTCAATAATTCTTCCATCTTTCATAACATAAACATAATCAGCTATTTTATTCACTACTCCCAAATCATGACTAATAAACAGGATTGACATTTTTCTTTTTTCTTGAATTTTTTTTAAAAGTTCTAAAATTTGAAGTTGAACTGTTACATCTAAAGCAGTGGTTGGTTCATCAGCTATTAATAAATCAGGATTATTAGCTATGCTCATTGCAATCATTACTCTTTGTCGCTGCCCACCTGATAATTCGTATGAGTATATATTAGGTCGAGTTACCAAATCCTCTAAGTTTACTTCTTTCAATAATTTAAGAACTGTTTGATTAAGTTCTTGAGAACTAATCTCTTTGTGGGTGGTTATAACTTCTTTAATTTGTTTATCAATTTTATGTAAAGGATTTAAACTTGACATAGGTTCTTGAAAAATAGTTGAAATTCTATTTCCTCTAATTTTTTCAATTTCTTTTAAAGATAGTTTAAGTAAATCTTTTCTATTAAATATTATTTGTCCTTGATCTATTTTTGCACCACTTGGCAATAATCTTAAAATACTCAAAGCTGATAAAGTCTTTCCTGATCCTGACTCACCGACAATTGCTACAGTTTTACCTTTTGGTATTTCTAGATCTACATCTTTAACTACCTGGGCACTATTATTAAAACTGATTGTTAAGTTTTTTAGTACAACAATATTATTCATTTTATTTGAAAGTCTTTCTTGGGTCTAGGGCATCTCTAACAGCTTCCCCAATAAAGACTAAAAGACCAAGCATTAATCCTAACGTAAAAAAACTAGTTAACCCAAGCCAAGGTGCTTGTAAATTATTTCTGCCTTGATTTACCATTTCACCCAGTGATGCAGATCCAGGAGGTAGTCCAAAACCTAAAAAATCTAAACCTGATAAAGCAGTAACTGAAGCACTTAAGCTGAAAGGTAAAAACGTAACAGTTGCAACTGTTGCATTTGGTATCATGTGTCTAAATATAATTTTTGATGTACTAACACCAAGTGCTTTTGCAGCTCTTATATAATCAAAATTTCTAGCTCTCAAAAATTCTGCCCTAACTACTCCAACGTATCCCATCCAACTAAAAAGTAATAATATTATAAGTAACCACCAAAAATTTGGCTGAATTACGCTAGCTAGAATTATTAAAACATATAAAGTTGGCACTGCAGACCATATTTCCATAAATCTTTGAAAGAAGAGATCTGTTTTACCACCAAAATATCCTTGTATTGCACCAGCCGAGACACCAATTATCATTGAAAAAAAAGTAAGTGTAAATCCAAATAGTATTGATATTCTAAAGCCATAAATGAGTCTTGATAAAACGTCTCTTGCTTGATCATCAGTTCCAAGCCAGTTTTTTTTACTTGGTGGTGAAGGTGCTGGGCTATCAATATCACGTATTATTGTATTATATTTATACGGAATAATTGGCATTATCATCCAACCAGAGTCGTTGATTAAATTTTTTACAAATGGATCTCTGTAGTCAGCTTCAGTTTCAAAATCACCACCAAAAGTTGTTTCTGGGTATGACTGTAAAATAGGATAATAAAATTTATTTTGATAATTTACTAAGAGTGGTTTTTCATTTGCTATAAAATCAGCAAATAAGGAAATAATGAACAAGATAAAAAAAATCCAAAAAGAATATAAGCCTCTTTTATTGGAAATAAAATTATTAAATCGTCTTTGATTTAGTGGGGATAATTTTTTCATTCTCGAGACTCAAAATCAATTCTTGGATCTATAATTGAATACATAAAATCTCCTATGATACCCATTATTAGCCCAAGTAATGAAAAGAAATATAGGGTGGCAAATATTACAGGATAATCTCTTGTGAGAGCAGCCTCATACCCTAGTAAACCTAAACCATCCAATGAAAATATTACTTCAATAAATAAAGAGCTAGAGAATAATATTCCAATAAAAGCTGATGGAAAACCAGCAATTACTATTAACATTGCATTTCTGAATACATGACCGTAAAGAACTTTTCTCTCTGACAACCCTTTGGCTCTTGCAGTCATTACATACTGTTGATTTATCTGATCGATAAATGAATTCTTTGTTAAAAAAGTTAGTCCTGCAAAACCACTCACTATCATTGCTGTCAAAGGTAATGCTAAATGCCAAAAATAATCTATAATTTTTGATATAAGAGATAATTCTTCAAAATTTTCTGAAACTAAACCCCTTAAAGGAAAGATATCATAAAAACGACCTCCTGCAAAAAACACTATTAGAATAACAGCAAACAGAAAATTTGGTATTGCATATCCAATTGTAACAATACTACTTGAAATGATATCAAAACGTGAGCCATCTTTTATTGCTTTTCTTATGCCAAGTGGAATAGATATTAAATAAACAAGTAATGTTGTCCATAAGCCAAGAGATATTGATACTGGCATCTTATCTAAAACTAGCGATGTTACTTTTTGATCACGAAAAAAACTTTCTCCAAAATCAAAAAATATGTAACTTTTTAACATTTTAAAAAAACGTTCATGGGCAGGTTTGTCCATGCCATACATAATTTCAATTTCTTTGATAATATCTGGATCAAGACCTTGAGCTCCCCTGTATTTTGAATCCCCATTATCAAAACTTGATGCATCAAAATTTGAACTTAACTCCCCTTCACCTCCCCCAGAAAAGCGAGCTGTTGACTCAACAGCAGTACCAGTCATTTGTGCAATCATTTGTTCCACTGGACCGCCTGGAACAATCTGAATGACAGCAAAATTAATTAACATTATTCCAAAGAGTGTTGGAAAAATTAAGAGAATACGCCTTATTAAATAAGTACCCATTTAAATGGTTTTATATTATTTATATTAAGTTTTTAACTTATTAGTTCGTTGATCTTTGAGAATTAATAAAGTTGAATTTATTTTGATTAACCCACCAAGTATCAAATCCAAGAGAGTATTTAGGCTTTTGTTTTGGTTGATCAAACATATCCCAATATAATACTCTGTAGGCTGAAATATGCCATTGAGGAATTACATAATAATTCCATAACAGAATTCTATCTAAGGCTCTAGTGATTGTAATTAAGTCTTCCCTATCTTTGGCATTGATGAGGTTTTCAATTAGCAAATCAACTACTTTATTCTTGATACCAATAATATTACGTGAGCCATTTGTGTCAGCAGCTCCAGAACTCCAAAAATTTCTTTGTTCGTTTCCTGGTGATAAGCTCTGTGAAAAAGTAAATACAACCATGTCAAAATCAAAACTTTCAATTCTTTTTTGATACTGGGAACTATCAATTGTTCGTAAAGAAGCATTGATTCCCAATTTTTCTAAATTATCAATAAATGGAAGAACTATTCTCTCAAAAGCAGGGGATACTAATAAAATTTCAAATTCAAAAGGTTCTCCATTTGAGTTTTCTAATCTTCCATCCCGAAGCTTCCATCCAGCCTCTTGTAGAAGTTTGGTAGCTTCTTGTAATTCATTTCTTATAAAACCAGATCCATCTGTTTTAGGATTACTATATTCTTCATTAAATATTTCCTTAGGCAGTTGATCGATATATGGATTTAAGTATGCTAGTTCTGCTTGAGATGGTAGCCCTGATGATGCGAGCTCAGAATTTTCAAAAAAACTATCAGTTCTTTTATACGCATCGTAAAATAAATTTTTATTGGTCCACTCAAAATCAAATGCAAAAGAAAGAGCTTTTCTTACTCTTTTATCGGCAAAAATATTTTTACGAGTGTTAAAGGCAAAAGCCTGCATTCCCTGAGGATTTTCATGAGGTATAAGTTCTTTTTTTATTAACCCCTCAGTGACCGCATCAATATCATAACCAGTTGCCCATTCCTTTGAAGTATTTTCAGAGAAAAAATCTATTTCACCAGATTTGAAAGCTTCTCTTTCAACGCCCCTATCTTTATAATAATCATAACGAATATTACCTATGTTATCCTTTCCAACTTTAATAGGGACAATATTGTTTTTAAAACCCCAATAATTCATGTCTAGTTCATAGGTAATTGATCGACCTGCATCAAAAGATTTAACTTTATAAGGGCCACTCCCTATTGGAACATCAAGTGTTGTTTCTTCAAAATTTTTATTTTCCCAATAGTGTTTAGGTAATACTGGCAACTGTCCAACAATGAGAACTAACTCTTTATTGGTGTTTGTTGCAAATACAAATTTAACTTTATTTTCAGTTATTTTAATAACTTCACTTACATCCCCGTAATAATATTTATAAAATGGATGCCCCTTTTCCATTAGTGTATTGAAGGTCCAAACAACATCATCACTTGTTATTTTTTTTCCATCATGCCATTTCGCTTCATCTCTCAAAGTAAATGTTACCCAGGATCGATCATCAGGCCATTCTATACTTTTAGCTAAAAGTCCGTATTCCGTAAATGCTTCATCACTAGATCCAACTGTTAACGATTCATACAATAGTCCTATTCCAGCTGCAGAAGTACCTTTAAGTGTAAAAGGATTAAATGTATCATAAGTGCCAATAGCACTTCTAACTATATTCCCTCCCTTTTCGGCATTATTGCTGACGTATTCAACACTTAAAAAATTTTGATCATATTTTGGTTCACCATGCATGGCAATAGCATGAGATATGTTAGTTTTTGCTATTAGGTTTTGGGCAATTAATAAAATAAAGACGGTAATGGCTGTGGGTAAAGTTTTCATATGGTTAATATAATTACTTTAATTAAAATTTAAATTAAATTTATTCGTTAATTATGGAAATTAATTGGGAATGAAGTTTTTCATTTGCTGAAGCGACGACACTTCCTTGTGAATCTGTGGTTATTTCTTTACCATATTTATCTGTAATTTTTCCTCCAGCTCCCTCAATTACATTTACCAAGGCCATATAATCATGAGCTTTTAGAGTATCTTCAATCACTATATCAATTAATCCTGATGCGAGCATTCCATACATATAACAATCACCGCCATAACGGTAATATCTGACAGTATTAGTAATCTTCTCTACAGCTTTTCTTAAGTGTGGTTCATCAAAATATAAGCCTGAAGTGAAAAGATACGCATTTTCAATTTTTGTAACATTAGATGTTTGTGCAGTTTGGTTATTAATAGTCGAGTTCTGATTTTTGACCCCAATCCATCTTTCCTTGTGTGCGGGACAATTAATAATACCAATAATTGGTTTTTTATTTTGCGTTAAGGAAATTAAGTTTCCAAAATCTTTATGTCCTGCAATATAGCTTCTAGTTCCATCAATCGGATCTATAACCCAGATGAATTCAGCATCTGGATTAATGCTATCAAACTCTTCACCTAAAATACCATGATCAGGATATTCTTTTTCTATTATTGATCTTATTTTTAATTCTGTATTTTTATCTGCAATAGTAACGGGGCTTTCATCACTTTTATTATCAATATCAAGAGATGTTCTAAAATATTGCATAGAAGTAACAGTTGCTTCATCAGCTAGTTTATTCGCAAAGGTTATATATTCCTGATAGGAATTATTCATTTAACAATTAAGGAAGAGGGACAGGTGAGTCCGAATGTTCTCTTAAAAATAGTACCAAGTTCGCTCTATCTTCAACTTTTTTAAGACCCGCAAAATTCATTTTAGTACCTTTGATATATTTTTTTGGTTTATATAAAAATTCTGCTAATTCTTCATAACCCCAGTCACCACCATATTCAGCTAATGCTTTTGAATAAGCAAAGCCTTCTACATTAGCTTTTGGTCTGTTAATGAGATTCCATAAATTAGGACCAACTTTATTGGCACTGTCTTTTTCATAATTATGACAGGCACTGCATTTTTTAAATAATTTCTCACCTTTTTCAAGTGAAGCACTAGCTAATAGTAAAGAAATTGGTTCTATAATATCTTCTTTGGGAGCAACACCAGACTGAACTTCGCCAGTATCAGGTACATCTATTTTATAAGCAGTTTCTTCCATTTCATGATGTTCTACATCAATAATAATATCTCCAAGATGACCAATAACTGTTACAACAAGTATTGCTAATATGATGGAAGCCAAAATTTTGTTAACTTCAAGTCCAGACATGTGTAAGACATCTATATAGATTTTTTTTGAAATGAATAGAAATGAAAACGCTCAATAAAATATTAAATACTGCTTAATTGTCGCATAATTTATGAAATCAGCAATTATAATTCCAGCAAGAATGGCATCTAAACGTTTTCCAAATAAACCAATGGCCAAAATTGCCGGAATCCCTATGATAGAGAGAGTTTGGAGACAGGGAATCAAGTCAAAAATTGGAGATGTATTTGTTGCTTGCTGTGAAAATGAAGTGTTTGATTTAATATCGTCAAAAGGTGGCAAAGCAATTATGACAGATCCAAATCATCCATCGGGAACTGATCGAATTTTTGAAGCATATAGTTCACTCGAAAACAAAAATGATTATGAAAGCGTAATCAATCTGCAAGGAGATATGCCATTAATAGATCCTCTTGTATTAGAGAGTGTGAATGAACCTTTAATGCACGGTTATGTGATAGGTACAATTGCTACTGATATTTCGAGTAAAGAGAGGGAAAATTCAAATATTACTAAAGTTAAAATAAATTGGAACAATACACAATCAGTTGGAGAGTCTATTGATTTTTATAAAGAGTCAAATAACCAAGTTGAAAATATATATCAGCATGTGGGAATATATAGCTTTAAACCGGATGCTCTGCATAACTTTGTATCTATGCAGCCTTCAAATAACGAAATTACGAAAAAATTAGAGCAATTGAGAGCACTGGATGCAGGTATTAAAATAGGAATAACCTATGTAGAAAACATTCCAATTAGTGTAGATGCATTGGAAGATTTAATGTTAATAGAAAAAATCATTAAAAATAACAATGAAGCAAATTAAAAATTTTGCCTTTCAAGGCGTAAATGGAGCTTATAGCGAGCAAGCGGGTAAAAATGTTTTTCCAAATACCACAAGCGTTCCTTGTGCAACATTTGAAGAGATGTTTGCTTGTGTTAGAGATGCTAAGGCAGATATAGCTCTAGTTCCGATAGAAAACTCTCAAGCAGGAAGAGTTGCAGATACACAAAGGTTAATTCCTGATTCAGAATTACAAATAATAGGGGAGTACTTTCTTGAAGTTAGACACAACCTCATGGCAATTCCAGGTACAAATATTAATGACATTAAAAGAATTCATAGTCATGAGCAAGGAATTGCACAATGCAGGAACAAAATACTTAATCTTAACAAAGAAATGGTTGTTGCTGCAGACACTGCAGGATCAGCAAAAAAAATATCAAAACTAAAAAGTAAAGAAGATGCTGCAATAGCTTCTGAACTTGCTGCAGAAATTTATAACTTAGAAATACTTGAAAAAAATTTTCAAGATTCTCAAAATAATGTGACAAGATTTTTAATTATGTCAAAACAAAAAAATGAAATAAAATCTGATGCAAATGATCTATTAACTACCTTAGTTTTTGTAGTGAGAAGTATACCTGCATCCCTTTATAAATGTCTGGGAGGTTTTGCAAGTAATGGAGTTAATATCACGAAATTAGAAAGCTATATTCATCCTCAAGGTTTCGATGTAGCTCAATTTTATATTGATTTTGAAGGACATCCAGATGATCATTCAGTAAAGTTGGCGTTGGAGGAAATGAAATTTTTTTGTAAAGAAATAAAAGTTTTGGGTGTTTATAAAAAGTCAGATTTTAGAAAAAAATAAACATAAAAGATAATTCACAAGTTATTTTTTTATCCTTTAATGGTATAGTGGAAATGGAAGGTTTGAGGGCGGATATCTTGTTAATCCAGTCAGGTCTGAAAAGAAGCAGCTGTACCAGGTCTATTCGGGTCTTATAACCTTCCTTGAAAATTATGACAGTAAATACAGAATATAAAGTTCTTGCCAGAAAGTACAGACCTCAAACATTTGGTGATTTAATTGGACAAGAAACTTTGGTTCAAATTTTGACTAATGCCATAACAACTAACAGAATTGCAAATGCTTATCTTTTAACTGGTGTTCGGGGAGTTGGTAAAACAACAACGGCAAGGTTAATTGCAATGAGCCTGAACTGTGAAAATAGAAAAGAGTCCAGTTGTGAACCTTGTGGAAATTGTGATTCATGTCAATCAATTAGATCAGATCACAATTTAGATGTTATTGAAATGGATGCTGCGAGTAAAACAGGTGTTGATGATGTGCGTGAAATTATTGATAACGTAAAATATAAACCCGTAAATAGTACTTTTAAAATATTTATTATAGATGAGGTTCATATGCTCTCTAAAAGCGCATTTAATGCCCTTTTAAAAACTCTAGAGGAACCACCTGAACATGTTAAATTCATTTTTGCTACAACAGAGGTAAAAAAAATACCAGTAACAATTTTATCGAGATGCCAACGTTTTGATTTGAAAAGAGTTGACTCTGAAAATTTAGGAAAGCATCTTAAAAAAATTTCTGAACTAGAGAAAGTAAAAATTGATGATGATGCTATAGCATTATTGGTAAGAGCCGGTGATGGTTCTGTTAGGGACTCTATAAGCTTACTAGATCAAGCAGTTATAAATAACAGTAAAAACGTTACAGCTGAGACTGTTACAAACATGTTGGGGCTTGCTGACAGAGGCAAGATATATGACCTTCTTGAATCCATTAGCAAAGGAAAAGCATCGGAGTCACTGATTATTTTCAGAGATTTATATAATTCTGGGGCGGATATTTTGATGATCTTTGAAGAATTATTAAACGCTGTTCATTCTATTACTCAAATTAAAATTTCTCCAGATATTAAAAAAGATATTTCAATACCTGAAATTGAAAGAGTAAGAGGTAACTATTTTTCTAAACAATTATCAATGAACTCACTTGGTGTCATGTGGCAGGTTCTTTTTAAAGGCTTTCAAGAGTTACAAAATGGGTTTCATCTTTTTCAGCTGGGAGAAATGATAATTATAAGACTTATATATATAAGTAGTAATCCTAATCCTGAAGGTACTAAAAAAGAAATTCCAAATAAAAACAATGAAGATGCTCAATTAATTTCAAAAGATCAAGAAATTAAAAAAAAAGTTGATTTAAATACAGATATCAACACCATAAATAATGATACTACTGCATCGTTTATTATTAAAATTAATAATTTTAGACAATTTGTTGATCTTTTTTATAAAAAAAGAGAAGCTTTATTGCATACCCAGCTATACAACTCCGTTAAACTGATATCATTTAAAGAAGGTGAAGTAGTCATAAATAATAAATTAATACGAGATCAACACTTCAATAGGAACGTCGCTAAGCTAATTTCTAAATGGACTGGTAGAATATGGCAAATCCACTCTTCAGATAGCAATATTGGAAGTAGTTTAAGTGAAGAAGATATTATCGATCAACAAAATGAAATAAAAAAAATGAAAAATCATCCTGAAGTTAAAAAAATTTTAGAAGCTCTTCCAGGTTTGAGTATTTATTCTATTACTGATATTACAGATACTGTTGATGAAACAGTTGATGAATTTGAGACAGAAAATCATAAGGAGGTATAATGGTTAATATAGGCAATATGATGAAACAAGCGCAGCAGCTTCAGAAAAAAATGGCTGACGCACAGGAAAAGCTGAACTCAATTGAAGTTGAAGGAGTCTCAGGAGGTGGCGTAGTAAAAGTTATTGCTACTGCCAAAGGTGAAATTAAAAGAATTAATCTTGATGATAGTTTATTAAAACCTGAAGACAAAGAGATAACAGAAGATTTAATTGTCGCTGCCATTAATGACGCTAAACAAAAAGGTGAAGTGGCTGCTCAAGAAGAGATGAAATCTGTGACTGGAGGTTTGCCTTTGCCTCCTGGCATGAAGTTGCCTTTTTAAATAATGGAAGGATCTGCAATAGAAAAATTAATAGCCGATATTTCTAAATTGCCTGGTTTAGGAAGACGGTCAGCCCAGAGAATTGCTTTGTATTTATTAAAAAATAAGGATCGTTCATTGTTGCCTTTGATTCAAACATTAGAATCTTCTCATAAACTTATAAGTGAATGCTCAGCATGTGGAAATGTTGATATGACCAATCCATGTAATATTTGTTCAAGTGCAAATAGAGATCAAAAATCCATTTGTATAATTGAAGACGTATCAGATTTATGGACGTTTGAAAGAACGGGTTTTTATCGTGGATTGTATCATGTATTAGGAGGGTCTTTATCCGCTATAAATGGGATAGGTATGGAAGAACTGACAATTACAAAACTTGTTAAAAGAATTGAGCAAAATGAAATTACAGAAGTAATTCTTGCTTTAAGTACTACTATGGAAGGTCAAACCACTACACATGTTATTGCAGACAAACTAGAGTCATTTAAAAATTTAACAGTAACAAGATTAGCACAAGGGATACCTATTGGTGGGGAAGTGCATTATCTAGATGAGAATACTCTAAATACAGCATTCCAATCACGAAAAAAATTAGTCTAATAATTAATGGAAATACTCTTAGTTCCTAATGAAGTTTTGCGCTTGAAAGCAAAAAAACTTACCAAAATTACAAAAGAAGATATTAATATTGCCCATCAAATGATGAATACAATGATCAAGGCACCAGGGGTAGGGTTAGCAGCCAATCAAGTTGGAATATTAAAGCAAATTGTTACAATAAATTTTGAGGATAAAGAAAATAACAAAAAAGCAAATTATATTTTATTTAATCCCTCAATTATAGAATATTCAGAAGAAAAAACTATTATGGAAGAGGGGTGCTTATCTTTGCCTGAACAATATGCAGATGTTGAAAGACCAAAACAAATAATTGTCGAGTACACAGATGAAAATGAAAAATTAATTAAAAGAGAAATTGATGGATATGAAGCAAGAATACTTCAACATGAGATAGATCATTTATCGGGAAAATTATTTGTTGATTATCTATCATCTTTAAAAAAAAATATCTTAATTAAAAAAGTAAAAAAATTACAAAAATTTAAAAATTAATGAATGATAAAAAAATAATCTTTATGGGCACGCCAGATATAGCTGCGCAACATTTACAGTACTTACTTGATAATAGTATCAATATAGTTGGTGTATTTACACAACCACCCAGAAAAAAAAATAGAGGCATGAATATTGAAGAAAGCCCTGTTCATCAAATTGCAAAAAAAAATAATTTAGAAACCTTTTATCCAAGTTCTATAGATGGCAGAGCAATAGAACAAATTAATAGTCTTGATCCTGATATAATTATTGTCGTTGCCTATGGTATTATTTTACCATCTCAACTGCTTGATATACCAAAATTTGGATGCATCAATATCCATGTATCTTTACTTCCGAGATGGAGAGGGGCGGCACCAATTGAACATGCTATGCTAGCAGGAGATGTAAAAACTGGCATAAGTGTTATAAAAATCTCACCCAAACTTGATGCTGGAGATATTCTTCATCAAGAAAGATTGAATATAAATGCAGATATGTACAGTGATGAATTGACAGTGGCCCTTACAAATTTAGGTAAACAAACAATGCTTAGAGTTTTACCTAAAATTTTTGAAAACAAAACTTTATCTAAAAAACAGGACTTGAATAAAGTGACATATGCTAAGAAGTTCACATCTGTTGATAGAAAAATCAATTTTAATAATTCTACCAATGAAGTTTATAATCATATACGAGCTCATGGACCAAAACCAGGTTCATGGTTTGTCTATAGAGGCGAAAGAATTAAAATTTTAAGAGCTGTAATGAAAAAAGATAAAGGTCAGCAATCTACAATATTAAATAATAAATTTATGTTAGCATGCAGTGATGGAAGTATACTTCCTACTCTTATACAGCGTGAAGGAAAAAAAGCAGTTGAGGTAAAAGATTTCATTCAAGGTTTTGCGTTTACGATTAATGATAAAATAAATGTATAATTACAAGATTACTGTTGAGTACGATGGTACTAATTTTGTTGGTTGGCAACAACAAGCAAATGGCCTTTCAATACAATCTTCATTACAGGACTCATTATTTAAACTGTCTGGTGAAAAAGTTGTTGTATACGGAGCAGGGAGAACTGATGCAGGTGTTCATGCTTATGGACAGGTTGCTTCTTTTTCAATTTCAAAAAAAATTTCTACAGACGTAATTAGAGATGGTTTAAATCAGCATTTAAGACCGCTGATGATCTCTGTTCAAAAAGCAGAGTTTGTACAAGATGATTTTCATGCTAGATTTTCAGCTAAAAGAAGGTGGTATGTTTATAAAATAATTAATAGAAGGTCTCCTCTTACAATAGAAGCAAATAAAGCTTGGTGCGTACATAAAAAACTAAATATTGATAAAATTAAAACCGAAATTGCTTCTTTTGTTGGAAAACACGATCTAAATGCTTTTCGATCTGCAAATTGTCAATCAAATACAAGTATAAAAACTATTGATAGTATAAATGTTGATCACAAAGAGGATAAAATATTAATCGAAATTAGTGCTAGATCATTTCTTCATTCACAAGTTCGCATAATGGTTGGAACATTAGTTGATATCGCTAAAGGAAATTTGACTGACTCTATATCTCAAATTATTAATTCTAGAAAAAGAGATCTTGCAGGCCAAACTGCTCCAGCATGCGGACTATACTTAAAAAAAATTGATTACTAAGTATTTAACAACCCAAATAAATTAAGAATTAACTATTACGAGCTTCTAATAATTTTTTCTTAATTAGAGACAAACCTGAATCTTGCTTAGATTTATAAGATGCTTCAAAAGCTTCGCGTTGCCATCCATTGAGACGTTTTTTTAATTCTTCAAGATTATTAAGTTTCCATTCATCAGAGGTATTTTCATCTTTCCACAATTTTTTATCATCATTTGATCTGCCACAGCCATAACAAAATCCACTTACAGGATCTGTTTTACAAACACTGATGCATGGAGATACAATATTTTTTTCTGTCATATGAAATTAGATATATTTTTTTTTCCTCAATTCAAATAAAATACAAATTATGTTTGATTTTAATTATCTCAATATTGTTGAAGCTTATAAAAATATTAAGAGTAAGGTGCTCAAAACTCCCTTAATTTCAAATGACTTTATTAACAATCTGGCAGGTGGAAAAATATATTTTAAGCTAGAAAATTTACAGAATACAGGTTCATTCAAACTTCGGGGTGCATCAAATAAAATATCTAAATTGACTTTGGAGAATAAAGCAAATGGACTTGTAGCATATTCTTCTGGCAATCATGCTCAAGCTGTTGCGTTCGCTTCACTGCAGGAAAATATAAATGCAAAGATTATTATGCCCAAAAATGCACCAAAAATTAAAATTGATAATACTCAAAGCTATGGAGCAGAGGTTATTTTGTATGATCCAAAAACAGAAATCAGAGAAGAAATTGGTCAAAATATTGCTGTTACTGAAAATAGAACATTAATAAAACCATACGATGACTTTGATATTATTGCTGGTCAAGGAACTGCAGGTTATGAAATTGCAGAAGAATTAAATCATCTTTCAATAACTCCTGATATCTATTTATGTTGCTGTGGTGGTGGAGGTCTGATTGCGGGAACTGCTACATATTTAAAATATAAATTTCCAAAAATAGAGTCTTATGCCGTAGAACCATACGGTTTTGATGATACTAAATTATCTTTAGAAAGTAAAAAAATTATTTCTAACAAACACGGCTTCGAGTCAATTTGTGATGCTATTATAACACCTCAACCAGGTAATATAACCTTTCCATTAAATCTTAAGGCATTGGCAGGAGGAATTGTTGTTAAAGATGAAGAAGTTAAAAACTCGATAAAAGTATTGGCTGAACATTTAAAAATAATCGTTGAACCAGGGGGTGCTGTAGCTGCAACTGCAGCACTTACCAAAAAAATTGATATGAAAAATAAAACTGTTGTTGTGATGATATCAGGAGGTAATATTGATTTAGATATGTTTGCCAATTTATGAGTAATTTAAAAATAAAAAAAATTCAAAATTTATTGAAGGAAAAAAATATCAATACCTTAATTATCAATAGAACTGATGAATTTCTAAATGAATACATTTCCTCAGATTCTGAGAGATTGCGATGGGCTACTGATTTTTCTGGCTCCGCAGGTAGAGCTATAATTCGTCAAAATTCAGCAAGCCTTTATGTTGATGGTAGGTATACATTTCAAGCAAATGAACAGGTAGATGCCAGTCAAATTTCTCTAGAGCATCTTAATGATTTTTCAAAAAATTTAAGTGAGTATTTTATAAATAATGAATGTGTTGCACTTGATCCAAGATTGCATTCTGTTGAAGAAACCCTAAAATATGTAGACTTGATGTTTAAAAGTGAAACTAGATTATATTTCACAGAAGATAATTTAATTGATGAATTATGGGATAATAAGCCAAATCGTAATTATGGTTTTGTTTTTGATCATCCTAAAAATTTTGCAGGTGCAGAGTCATCAAAGAAACTTGAACATGTTATCAATACTCTAGAAAAAAGTAACTTAGATGCGTATTTTTTATCAAGTTTAGACTCCATAGCCTGGTTATTGAACCTAAGGGGTAGTGATATTCTAAATACACCTTTAGCTTTTGCGTATCTATTAATATCTCAAAAAGATAAACCGGTACTATATTCAAAGGTTGATATGGTTCAACCTATGTTGAAAGAAAGACTTGCCAAATACATCAACATCGAGCCAATAGAAAATATCAAACAAGTATTTAATCATTTAAAAACGCAATCAAAAATTGGATTTGATTATAAAAATTCTTCATATTTTTTTTATGATTTAGCAATTAAAAAAAATTGTCTTCCTTCTCATCTTGAAAACCCATGCCTTTTCCCTAAAGCAACAAAGAATGCAGTTGAGCTTGAAGGTGCAAGAAATGCTCATGTCAGAGATGGTGCGAGTGTGACAAAATTTTTATATTGGTTAAAAAATCATCCAAATATTGAAAATGAAACTGAAGTTTCCGCAGCTGATAAATTATTTTCATTTCGTAATTTAAATGATCTATTTCATTCCGTCTCTTTTGATACAATATCTGCTATTGGAAAAAATGCTGCTCTTCCTCATTATAGATATGATAAAAGCAATCCTATCCCTCTTAAAGAGAATACTATTTATTTATTTGACTCTGGAGGACAATATTACGATGGCACCACTGATATAACAAGAACTGTTATTTTAGGAGAAGCAACAAAAAAGCAGAAAGAAATGTTTACTCGAGTTTTAAAAGGGCACATAAGTCTCTCTACGCATACTTTTCCAAAACAGACAAAAGGTACAGATATTGATTACTTAGCAAGAGCAAGCCTACAAGAAATTGGGTGTGATTATGATCATGGTACTGGGCATGGAATTGGAAGTTTCTTGAGTGTGCATGAGGCTCCTCAACGAATATCTAAAAAAAATATGTTTCCTAGTGTAGATTTACTACCTGGAATGATTTTATCAAATGAGCCAGGTTTTTATAAAGAAGGAGAATATGGAATCCGTATTGAAAACATCTTTATAGTAAAGGAAGAGAACGAAAACTTGCTTAATTTTGAAAATATATCCTGGGCTCCAATTGACAAGGATCTTATTGAACCTTCGTTATTAAATTCAAATGATGTGGAATGGTTAAATAGTTATCATCAAACAGTTTTTGATAAACTATCAATATTTCTTACTGCAGAGGAGAAGCTTTGGTTACAAAACGTAACTTCGCCTCTCTAACTCCAGTAAAATTTAAATATAAAATTGGTTATATTTACCCTTTTGATCAAGCTCTCGCATTCTTTGCTCTAAGTCATATGTGCTAGTAGATTGAGCGAGATATTGTTCAATTTTTTCGCGATCATGATCAAAAGTAAATGATCTTAAAAAATTATTAAGCAGCTTTTTTATCATTGCTTCTATCCTTTTCGTATAAGTGTTCATTAAGAGCTGATCGCCAGTCTTTACCATATTCCGTTCTGAAATATTTAACTAACTGAGGATCAACATTATCAAAACCATAATCATTTATAGCTTTGTAAGTAGAATTTATAAAAGTAAGTATATTTTTGTACATTTATGTTCCTTTCAGCCTATTATATAGGAATTTAAATATGCAAATCAAACAAGTTAAATACATATATTATATGCGTATTATGCATATATAAATTCTCTTTATTATTCGGATTAAAAAAAATATTATATTTTTCATAAAATGATTTTATGCAAAAATTAACTATACCCTTAATCTTTAATTCAAGATAATCATTCATAAATGATTATTGTTTTAACACAATGCTTCCCTCCAAGAGTTGGAGGTATAGAAAATCTTATTGAAAATTTATCAATAGAATTGAGTAAAAAATATGAAGTGCTGGTCTTAGCTGATCAGCATAATAAATCTGGAGATCATGAATATGACTCCAAGGTGAATAAAAATATTACCGTAAAAAGATTTGGAGGCATTAAATTCTTACGCAGACAAAAAAAAATATTCAATTTAAAAAAATATTTAGAAACAAAAAATATAACCTGCATTTTTGGAGATAGTTGGAAAAGTTTTGAATTATGTATTGATACATTAAACAAAAAATCGATTTACTCAATCTGTCTCGCTCATGGTAATGAAATTATACCTAAAAATTCTGCTTATAAAAACAGATTAATTACTACACTGAATAAGGTTTCCCATATAGTTTGCAACTCTCACTATACAAAAGATTTAGTTATTAGAACTGGTATTACAAATCAATATATTACGTGCATTCACCCTGGTGCTCAGAACAATGTAAATTTATCAGATCAAACTTTGCAGAAAGTAAATGGTAGCCCGATAATAACTACTTTAGCAAGATTGGAAAAAAGAAAAGGACATTCATATATTTTATCAGCAATAGCAAAACTTAAAAATGAGTATCCAAATATTCTTTATGTTATCGCAGGTTCAGGAGGGGAGTTATCAAATTTAAAAAATATTGTTCACAAAACTAATATTGAACAAAATGTTCTTTTTGTAGGTAATATAAATAATAATGAAAAAAATTATTTATTTAAAAAAACTGATGTAATGATTATGCCTACAACTGATGAGACAAACAATCGGTCAATTGAGGGTTTTGGCATAGCATATATCGAGGCAGCTTTTTATGGGATTCCATCTATAGCATCAAATATTGGGGGGACACCTGAAGCTGTTATTCATGAGGAAACGGGTTTAATTTTAAACAAAATTGATGATGTGTATTCAGCATTGAGACACCTAATCTCTGATAAAACAAAAACTAAAAAACTTGGTCAAAATGCAAAAATCAGAGCTGAAAGTAAATATCATTGGACAGATGTGATAAAAAAATATCTTCATATAATTCATAATATTGATAGAAAAAATTAATGAATATTCTTTTTCATGCTTCCCTTGCTAATCAAGATGAATTTTTAAAAGCATTAAGAAAAAAATTTTTTTCTCATAAAATTTTTACTTTAGATCAAAATGTATCTTTAGATACAATAGAAGTAGCTTTGGTATGGAATTTATCTGATAAAATTTTTAAGAAATTAAAAAATTTAAAAATTATTTTTTCTTTAGGTGCTGGGGTAGATCATATTCTTAAATTACCAAGTTACAAAAATACACCAATAATTAGAATTCAAGACCCAAATATGCGATCACGTATGTTGAATCATGTGCTATCCCAAATTTTGATTTATCAATTAAAACTTAATGAATTTAATAAGGCTCAACAGAAAAATATATGGCTTGATGAAAGACATACATCTTTAAATAAGGATCTGACCATTGGTGTTTTAGGGGTTGGATATTTAGGTAAATTTATTGCAAATAAATTAAAATCATTAGATTATAATGTAATTGGATATAAAAATTCTATTTCAGCAGCAAAATTTTCAATACCAATATATTATAAAAAATCCTTAAAAACTTTTTTAAAATTATCAGATATTATAGTCTCTGTACTGCCAGCAACTAAAGAAACTAATGATTTAATAAATAAATCTTTTCTTAATAAAATGAAAAAAAAATCTTTACTAATTAATATTGGCAGAGGGTCTTCATTAAATGAAATGGATTTATTAAAGCATATTAAACAAAATAATTTTTTTTTTGCTTCTCTAGATGTTTTTAAAAAAGAGCCATTACCGAAAAATAGTAAACTTTGGAAAAGTCAAAACATTACAGTAACTCCTCATGTTGCTGCTATTACTGATGTAGACTCATCAATTAATTATATTTTTTCAAAATTTGAGCAATTTAGAACAAACGGAAAAATTAAAAGTGATGTGAAAATAAAAAATGGATATTAATTATTTTTGAAATAATTTTCTAAAATTTGATAATATATCTTTGTCAATTCATTTAGATCTTCCAAATAAACAAACTCATCAATTTGATGTAGGGTTTGATTCCTAATACCAAGCTCAATAACTTCACAATAATTTTTAATAAATCTTGCATCGGATGTACCTCCATCAGTGGCAAGTTCTGGGTCTTCATTTCTTCCAGTAGCTTGAGAAATTGATTTAGATATAATCTTACTTAATTGACCTGGTTTATTTAAAAATGATCGTGCACTGATTTCATGATGTACTTTACAAGTTGCTTTTATCTTATTAGTAAAAACAGTTTCTATTTTATGATCAATCCATTCAATAAGAGTCTCTGCTGTATGCAGATCATTGAAACGAATATTTATTGTAGCTTTTGCAAACTCTGGAATTACGTTGTGAGCAGTATTACCAACATCAAAGGTTGGAATTTGTATACTGGTTGGTAAAAAAAATTCATTACCTTCATCAAGAGGCTTCTCTAAAATATTTGATAAGAGTTTAGTTAGATAATGTACAGGATTCTCAGCTCTGTGACCATTAGCTGTATGACCTTGGATACCCTTTACCGTTAAAAAAAAATTAATAGATCCTCTTCTGCCTATTTTAACCTTATCTCCTATACTAGAGTTTGACGTGGGTTCTCCAACTAAACAATGGTCAATTTTAATGTTATTTTTTTTTGTCCACTCCATAATTTGCGGCGTTCCATTGATGGCTTCTCCTTCTTCATCACCTGTTATTATAAATGACAACTTACCACCAAAGTCTCCACCATTATGTTTCAAAAATTGTTCAGCAGCTGATATGAAGCATGCGATGTTACTTTTCATATCTTCTGTGCCTCGTCCAAACAGTTTATCATTTTCTATAATTGCTCCAAAAGGAGGATGCTTCCATGAACTTTCATTACCAGGAGGAACTACATCTGTGTGACCTGCAAAAGCTAAATGAGGACCCTCACTCCCAATAGATGCAAATAAATTTTTTACCTTATAAGATCCATTTCCAGAAAAGGATAAGGGAGTGCAATTAAAACCAAGAGAGCTCAAGTGATCTTGGACCACAAGTAATGCTCCGTCATCCTCTGGTGTAATACTGCGACATTTAACTAATGCTTGTGTAAGTTTAATAGCGTTGAAATTGATTTCAGTCATTAATCACGAAGTAGGTCATTAATTGAAGTTTTAGATCTTGTTCTTTCATCCACTCTTTTTACTATAACTGCACAATATAATCCTGGACCCTCAGAACCGTCAGGCAACTTCTTTCCAGGAACTGTTCCAGGAACAATAACAGAATATGGGGGTACTTTACCCATATGAATTTCTCCACTTGCTCTATCAATAATTTTTGTTGATGCGCCAATAAAAACTCCCATTGACAGAACTGAACCCTCTCCAACGATAACTCCTTCAGCCACCTCACTTCTCGCTCCTATGAAACAATTGTCTTCTATAATAACTGGATTTGCTTGAAGCGGTTCTAATACTCCTCCAATCCCGGCACCTCCAGAGATGTGGCAATTTTTACCAATTTGTGCACAAGAACCAACGGTTGCCCAAGTATCAATCATTGTACCTTCATCAACATATGCGCCTAAGTTCACAAAAGATGGCATCAAAATTACTCCTTTTGCAATAAAAGCAGATTTTCTTACAACAGCATCTGGTACATATCTAAAACCAGCCCTTTCATGATCGTCTTTTGTCCAGTTAGCAGTTTTACTTGGAACTTTATCATACCAAGTTGCATGTGATGCTTTGACTATTTCATTGTCATTTAATCGAAAGCTTAGAAGTATAGCTTTTTTTATCCATTGATTAACTATCCATTCAGCATTAATTTTTTCACAAACACGTATTTTCCCAATATCAAGTTGATTTAGTGTTTCCTCAACTGAATCTCGAATCTCACCTTTGGTATTAAAACTAATTTCATCTCGTTGTTCAAAAGCTTGCTCTATAATTTTTTTTAATTCACTCATATTTTTCCTTTGTTAACATCTTCTAAAAATTCTGTAATATTTGTTGTTTCATGATCAAGATATTGTTTTGATGCTTTGATGTCATCACTAAAATTTTCGTACCCAGCATCAATCCAAACAGATGTAAAACCAACGTTTTTGGCAGGAACAAGATTTTTTGCAATATCATCAAACATTGCGGAACTTTTTGTTTCTATATCAAATTGTGCAATCATTTGTTCATAAGGAGCTAATTCTGGCTTTGGTATATAATTTGCCATTTTAATATCATAAATTTCATCAAAAAAATTTGATAATTCTAATCTTTCTAAAACATCAAGAGCATGCTGCATATTAGCGTTGGTATAGATAATTTTTCTTCCTTGAAGTTTTTTTAACTCTTCATTAAGTTTGTGATTTGGTCCAACAATAGAATAGTCAAGCTTATGTACTTCAGCTAGAAAATGATCAGGATCAACCCCATGATTATCCATCATACCTCTTAATGTTGTACCATGCTGTTTATAATAATTTTTTTGTATTATCTTTGCCTCTTCAATATCTATATCCAGATGACTCGATACAAATTTACCCATTAAATCATGAACTTGTTGAAATATTCCACTATCAGCAGAATAAAGAGTGTTATCAAGATCAAAAATCCAGGTATTTATTTTCTTGTTAAGATTAGTCATATTTTAAGAATAAATTTGTGTTCCAATACCATGTTCAGTAAATAATTCTAATACTAATGAATGAGGAATCCTACCATCTAGAATTGTCGATTTAGTTACCCCACTTTTCATGGCATCAATACATGTTTTAATTTTAGGTTTCATGCCACCAACTACAAAATCTTCTTTCATTATGGTTATGGCATCTTCAATTTTTAAGGAAGGAATTAATTTTTTATCCTTATCCAATACGCCGGCAACATCTGTTAAAAGCAATAACTTGCTAGCTTTTAACTTTCCAGCGATAAATCCTGCAGCTGTATCAGCATTGATATTATAAGAGTTACCCTCTTCATCGATACCGAGCGGAGCAATTACAGGAATTTCTCCTAAATTAATATGCTCTCTAATTAAGTTGATATTCACATCCACAGGTTGTCCAACAAAACCAATATCTACTATTTTTTCAATATTAGAGTCAGAATCTTTAACTTCTACTTTTAGTTTTGTTGCAGTTAAAAGATTATTGTTATTACCACTTAAGCCAATTGCTTTTCCACCTGAGTCACTAATTGCTCTTACAATTTCACCATTAATTTCATTTCCTAATACATCTTCCACAACTTTTACTGTTTCAATATCAGTAACTCTTAAACCCTCAATAAATTGAGAAGTAATATTTTTAGTTTTTAATCTGTCTGCAATTTGAGGTCCTCCCCCATGAACAACAATTGGATATATTCCAACTTCTTTAATCAGACCAATATCTCTTGCGAAGCTTTTAGCGAGCTTAGGATCTCCCATTGCATGCCCACCATATTTGATGACAATTGTATCTCCACTGTGCTCCCTTATAAAAGGCAATGCTTCAACTAATGTTGAGGCTTTATGGATAAAATAAGCTTGGTCGCTTTCTGATAAAAAATCAAATTTCATTTTTGTTTTGATAAAGTATAAATATCTTTTTGAATATTTATTATTCCTTCATTTTTTTTTGTACTTGTAAAAAAAAAATTATTAAAATATTTTTTGTAAGATTTCATTAAACTTTGCATTGAATTTTCTAGACTTGACAAATAAGACTGTGAGCATTTATCAATTTTTGTAAACACTATTGAAAAATTTTTTTCCGCCTCACTAATCAAATCAAACATATCAATATCACTATTTTTTACGCCTACTTTGGCATCAATTAATACATAAGCATGTATTAAATTTAATTGGTTCATAATATATTCTTCAATTAAAATGCCAAGATTATCTCTCATTACTTTTGAGACCTTGGCGTAACCATAACCAGGCAAATCGACAAGATTGATATTTTCATTGATCATAAAAATATTTATAGATTGAGTCCTTCCTGGAGTTTTGCTCGTTTTGGCCAGATTTTTTGTTTTGGTAACTGCATTAATCATGCTTGATTTTCCAACATTTGATCTGCCAACAAAACAACAATCATTAATAGTTTTAATTTTTTTAATATCTTTGTACGATTGAAATGATCCAATAAATTTATTTGAATTAAAAAAATTTTTTAGAGATTTACTTCCATTACTCATTTTTAGCGAGTATTTTTCTTTGAATGAACCATTGTTGCGCTATCGAGAGTATGTTGTTTACAGACCAATACAAAACTAATCCGGCTGCAAAACCTGCTAAAACAAAGGTAAATACAAAAGGGAGTAAAGCAAATATTTTGGCTTGAGTTGGGTCTGTTGGTGCTGGATTTAATTTTTGTTGCAGCCACATTGTTAAGCCCATAATTATTGGAAGAATCCCGATATTTACTATGGATAAAATAGGCGGGACATCCCAGGGGACTAAACCAAAAAGTATTAATATACCAAGTGGATCAGGTGCTGATAAATCATGAATCCACCCATAGAATGGAGCATGATACATTTCAATAGTTACAAAAAGAACTTTGTACAATGAGAAAAAGATTGGAATTTGAACTAATATAGGTAAACAACCAGCAACAGGGTTAGCTCCTTCTCTTTTATAAAGCGCCATTAATTCTTGCTGCATTTTTTGACGATCATTTGGATAAGTTTCTTTAAGTCTTTGCATCTCTGGCTGAAGTTTTTTCATTTTAGCCATTGATTTAAAAGAAGCGTGTGCCAAAGGAAAAAGAATCAATCGCATTAAGATTGTAAAAGCAATTATTGCTAAACCAAAATTTCCAACGTAACCAAAAAACCAATTAATTGAATAAGAAACTGGTTTTGTTAAAAAGGCAAACCACCCCCAATCAATAGCATCAGTAAAACGAGGAATTGATAGTGTTTTGTCATAGTTGCTTAAAATATCTAATTTTTTTGCTCCCGCAAATAATTTACCATTATATTGAATTGACTCACCGGGAGCAATTTTGAAAATTTGCCCAACATATCCAGTTCTATAATTATCCCTTCCATTATTTCCATGACGATAATTAACATTAATAGGCTCATTTGGATCTGGAATTAACACTGACATCCAATATTTATCAGTAAATCCTAACCAACCCCCTTGCCCTTTTGCATCGCAGAACTCATCTTTTACAGGCATACTTGCTGAACAATCATCTAATAAATCATCATAATTTTTTTCAAGAAGTTCATCATCTACAAGGCTAATTAAACCTTCATGCAAAATAAAAAAATTAATTGTCTTTGGTGTATTTATTCTTTTGATTAATCTATAGGGATATATTTCAAGATCTTTAGAACTGTTGTTAATAACTTTCTGAGTTATTGAAAACATATAATTTTCATCGACAGAAATATTAATTATAAATGTATTATTTTCATTACTAACCCAACTTAAGTTTACTTGATTACCTGGTGAGAGATTTAATGAGTCCGTGCTCCAAACAGTTTCCAGGTTAGGAAGTTGAATATTTTGACTTCCAAGAGATTTCCACCCTAGTTCAATATAATAGGGGTTAGCAGTTCCATCAGGTGATAGTAGATCAATATTATCTGACTCTTCATCCAGACTAACTTTGTAATTGGAGAGTATTAAATCATCTAATAATGCACCTTTTAAATTAATTGACCCTGTTAAAGAAGGTGTATTAATTTTTACTCTTTGATCAACAGAGAGAATGTCTTCTTTTGGCTTTACGATTTCAACTACATCTATTTTTTGATTATCAATCGACGCAGCAGGTGCTAAAATTTCATTGTCTGCATTTTGAACTGGTTCCGTTATTGGAGTTGGAAAAATAAATTGAAATAAAACAATAATGGCAATTGAAATAGCTATTGCTAAAAATAAGTTTTTTTGTTCGTTCATTTATATTCTACCTTTTTCGTTGGTATGGGATCGTAGCCATGACCACCCCATGGGTGGCATTTTCCAATTCTTTTAATTGTTAAATAACTTCCTTTTATTAATCCATGTGATCTCAATGACTCCATAGCGTACTCAGAACAAGTAGGCATGAAACGACAATTCGAACCTAATAATGGTGATATTATTAATTGATATCCACGTATAAGTATAAGTAAGGGAAAGGTTACAACTTTATTTAACATGAATAATGCTCTCCATCTCTTCCAATAAGGTTTTAAACTTGGTATCTAAAATTGATAATTTGGCTATTAACACATAATACGTATTTGTTTTACCTTTTATCAATATTTTTTTTGCTAATTCTCTCATAATCCTTTTGGCTTTATTTCTTTTAACGGCATTTCCAATTCTTTTTGTTGCCGTGTAACCAACTCCAATTTTCCCATCTAATTCTTGATTTAATAATTTTTGCACATTAATATTTTTACTTCGAATGAAAACACCTTTGTCGCGAATATGGACAAATGTAGCTCTTTTTTTTATAGTAAATAATTGAGGGGCCATATGGCCAGATTAAGCGCTAAGCTGAGCTCTTCCCTTTGCACGACGACGATTTATGATCTGCCTCCCAGCCTTTGTTGCCATTCTAGCACGAAAACCATGTCTGCGTTTTCTTATTAATTTGCTTGGTTGATAAGTTCTTTTCATTTTTATTTAATTTTTCGGACCTATTACGAATTGATCGTATATAAGTCAAATAGATAGTCAAAAAAACATGCAAATAGTCAAAAAAATATCAGAAATTAAAGAAATATTGTCTGATTTAGAGAAAAATAATTCAAAAATTAATCTTATTCCCACAATGGGTAACATACATGAGGGTCATTTATCTCTTTTGAAAGAGGCAAATAAATTTGAGGGCATAAATGTGGTTAGTGTATTTATTAACCCCACCCAATTTAATGATATTAAAGATTTTGAAAATTATCCTAATACCTTTGATAAAGACGTAAAATTGTTATCAAAAAATAATTGTGAAATTATTTTTGCTCCAAACATAAATGAAATGTATCCCAATGGTCTTGAAACAAAAAAAACTATTTTTGAATACAGAGATATTTTGTGTGACGCATTTAGACCAGGTCATTTTGATGGTGTAACTACAGTTGTCAATTTGTTGCTAGACATTATAAAGCCATCAAATGTTTTTTTTGGAGAAAAAGATTTTCAGCAATTTAAAATAGTAGATAAACTAATTATTCAAAATAAACTAAAAGTAAATTTGGTTAAATGTTCATCAATTAGAGGTTTGAATGGGATGAGCTTATCGTCACGATACACTAAATTAAATATAAAAGAAAAAACTCAATTCGATAAGTGTGCTCAAATCATTGATAAGAATTTATCAGATTTAAAAAATTCATTTGATACTAAAATTTTAGAAAATATTATAAAAGAATTACAAAGCATTGGAATTTCTAAAATTGATTATTGTGAAGTAAGAGATGAGAGTAATTTAGAAATTTCTAAAACAAATTTACATTCTAGATTATTCGTAGCATTCTATGTGAATAAAATAAGAATTATTGATAACTTTGTTTTGTACTAAGGTATTAACCATTCAAAGTTTTTAATATTTTCCTTAAAAGTAATTTTTAATCTTCTGTGCCCACTTGCTTCTAAATATAACCAATCTATTTCTTTTATTTTGTTTTGTACAACAGTGAAGTTTTTATAACCCTTTTCACTCTCTTCCCTGGACGGTTCTTTTCCTTGAAGACTTATATCGATACCATCTTCTGGGATATTTGTAGGAGTGCTAGGTGCTTTTTTTGTCAAATAGCACTTCCTGCTGAATAATTTTGTTTTATTCCACTTCTCCTCAGTAAGTAAATTTTGATAATTAATAATTGAAATCGTTTTAATACGGAGTTGAACTTTTAGCTTGTAATCATAAAACACAAATAAAGAATTTTCATTTTTTGTAAGATCTTCTACTTTAGGAGATCTATAATCTGTATGAAAATTTAAAATCATATTTTCAACATCAAAATCTCTCAAAACGACAACTCTTGATGCAATACTATTTTGATTATTGATATTAGAAAAGACTGGAGTATGAAAGTCGTGCTTTCTATCTTTTACACCACGAGACAAATTTCTTTTAATATCCTCGAATATTTCATTAGTATTTTCTTTTGAAAACGTCGACATCAATCATGTAATATAATTTGTTTTAGAAAAATAGCTAGAGATGAACACTGATAAAATAACCAATTTACTTAATCATGAAACTATCAAATACTTATTTTCAATTTTTCATAATTACAAATCTGAAATTCGCTTAGTAGGTGGAAGTATAAGAGATGCTTTAATTGACAGAGACGTAAAAGATATAGACTCAGCAACTCCTCTTGAACCAGATGAAGTAATGGATTTACTAAAGAAGCACAATATTGAATACGATGACTATGCGTTACGATATGGATCTATTATTGCTTATCTAAATAATAAAAAAATTCAAATTACTACATTAAGAGAAGATATTAATCAGCTTGGAAGGCATACTTCCGTTTTATATACTAAAGATTGGAAAAAAGACGCTGCAAGAAGAGATTTTACATTCAATGCGCTATACCTTGGTATTGATCAGACAGTATATGATTTTTACAATGGGGAAAAAGATTTAAAGAAAAAGAAAATAAAGTTTATTGGTGAAATTGAAGATAGAATAAAAGAAGATTATCTTAGAATATACAGATACTTTCGCTTTCTGGGTTTATTTGATCAACCTGACATAGATGATACAACGCAGTCATTTGTTGAAAAATATATTCATGAGTCTTTAGTTGTTTTGACGAATGATGTCATACGTCAGGAAGTCTTAAAAATGTTTAATATGCCTTTTCCATTGAACTGTTTCTTTCGATCACATGATAAATTCAAGTGGGTCGAAATTTTAAAAGAACATTTTATTAAAACTAATTATACGTTAGGGTTAGAGAAATGTCTTAATAGGATTGATAATATTATAAATTAACAATATCTGCGTAGTTATTTTCAATCACTTTATTAATGGTTCTTTTTTTTGTGTTCCCCCAATGATGTAATGATTTTAAAATGGGTAAACTAGATCTTCCTAAATCAGTAAGAGAATATTCAACTTTTGGAGGAACAACATCATAAACTTTTCTATTAATAAGTTTATCACGTTCCATCTCCCTGAGTTGTTTGGTTAACATTTGTTGTGTGACATCGCCTAACGATCTTCGAAGAGCACCAAATCGCATTGTGTTTTGTGATAATTGAAAGATAATATTTATTTTCCATTTTCCCCCAAGGATAGTTAATGCGTTTGTAACTGGACAGACATTTTGCTTATTTTTCATATTAGTATGATTTTATATAGTATACTAAAAAATTAGACTATAGACAAATTTTTCATACCAGGCAAAAAAAATTGCCTAATTGTTAATTCATCAAAAATAATTAAATATTTTTTTAATTAAAAGGAGGTATAAATATGACTGAAAAAGGAAAAATTGCTCAAACCGGGAATTATGTAGTTGAGATAAAAGAGGGTAAAACATATTACTGGTGTCAATGTGGAGAGAGCAGTAATCAGCCTTTTTGTGACGGCTCTCATAGCAAAACAAATCTCAATAATATTGCCTTTACTGCAGAGAAAACTGGCAAGGTATATCTTTGTGGGTGCAAACAAACATCTAATCAACCTTTTTGCGATGGAAGCCATATGAATTTATAAAAAAATTGAAATTAAAAAATTTATAACCATTTAAAATACTATGAGAAAAATTGTTGCTATCAAAGATTGTATGAAAACTTTTGAAGGGGACGGCATTCCTGTGACAAGAGCTTTCCCAGTGCCCCAAATGCGAGAAAATGATCCATTTCTTTTATTCGATCACTTCGGACCAATAAATTATGAACCAGGAGGAGCAACGGGTGTACCTGCCCATCCTCACTGCGGGTTTGAAGCGATAACATATTTATTAGGTGGGGAAATAGAGCATAAAGATTCATGGGGTGGTCAAGCAGCTATTGAAACTGGAGACGTTCAATGGATGACAACAGGTTCAGGTCTCATTCATTCAGAATTAGTGACAGATAAATTTAAAAATAGTGGGGGAGTAATGCAGGGTTTACAGATTTGGGTAAACCTACCTCAAAAAAATAAAAAAGTAAAACCATGGTATCAACATATTAAAAAAAATGACATCCCTACAATAGAAGAGGGTAATGATGTTTTAATAAAAGTATTGGTTGGTAAAGTTAAAAATATTTCTTCAGCTGTCCAAACATATTCCCCAGTTTCAATCTTTGATGTTCAGTTTGCTAAACCAAGCTTGATAGATTTAGATATCCCTAAAAATCAAACAGCTATGGTTTATGTAATAGATGGAGAGTTAAAATTTCATGAGGAAAATCAAATTGCTAGAAAAGGGCAGATGATTTATTTTGATCAGTCATCTGATATGATTAATTTAACATCCATTTCTCCCAATGGATCTTACTTAGTTTTAGCTGGTGAGCCTCTAAATGAGCCTGTTGTTAGGTATGGGCCATTTGTGACAAATACGGAAGGGGACATGAAACAAGCAATGTTAGATTACCAGAATGGCAAAATGGGAACGCTTAGTTAATTTTATTAGTTTGTCGAAGACCCTCCCCAATAACTAATGCAACAGAACTACTTAAGTTAATTGATCGAACCCCTTCTTTCATAGGTATAGTTAATCGATGATCAACTAGTTGATGAATCTCTTCAGGCACGCCAGCACTTTCCCTGCCAAATAAAAGAATATCAGAGGAGTGAAATTCAAATTCATAGAAGCTTTGACTAGCTTTTGTTGTCATCAATATTAATCGAAAATTATTTTTTTTTGTCCAATTGTAAAAATGCTGCCAATCAATATGCCTTTTGTATTCAATGTGATTTATATAATCCATTGCACTTCTTTTGAATTTTTTGTCATCAAAAATAAAGCCTGTAGGCTCAATAATATCTACTGGAACGCCCAAGCATGCACCTAGACGAAAAATATTGCCAGCATTTTGAGGTATGTCAGGTTGATAAAGAGCAATTCTCATACTTTCTTGTCTACATTATTTTTATGATTGCGTCACGCTGGCACACATAATTTGGTATTTTTTTTCGAATTTAAGCTATAAGAGAAAATCAATTTATGGCAGAAAATTCCAATAATAAAAGAAGAGACTTTCTTCAATTAAGTACCGTTACGATCGGTGCAGTAGGAACAGCTGCATTCATTTGGCCTTTCCTAAAAAGTATGAATCCGGCGGAAGATACAATAGCTCTTGGGACAACTGAGGTTGATGTAAGTCAAATAGAAGAGGGGCAAAGTATTACAGTTAAATGGCGAGGAAAGCCTGTATTCATTCGTAAAAGAACAAAAGATGAAATAGATGAGGCAAAAACTGTCAACATGTCTGATTTAAAAGATCCTGAGGAAGATGTTGACCGTGTAAAAAAAGATGAGTGGCTAGTGCTCGTTGGAGTATGTACGCATTTAGGTTGTGTTCCACTTGGACAAAAATTAACTGACTCAAAAGGTGAATACAACGGCTGGTATTGTCCATGCCACGGATCACATTATGATACATCTGGTAGAATAAGAAAAGGACCTGCTCCTGAAAATCTTGCAGTACCTCCTTATTCCTTTTTAAACGATACAACAATTAAGATTGGTTAGAACATATGAGTGGTAATTCAGAACCTAGAAAATATAAAAATCCTGTTTTAAATTGGATCGAATTTCGACTTCCAATAATTTCTTATTTTGAAAAAGAGTATGGCGATTATCCAATGCCAAAAAACTGTAATTATTTTTGGAGCTTTGGAGCATTAGCAACAATAACATTAGTTACAATGATAGTTAGCGGAATTTTTCTTGCGATGAACTATACCCCACATACTGAAATGGCTTTTGATAGTGTTGAGAGAATAATGAGAGATGTTAATTATGGGTGGCTTCTAAGATACATACACTCTAACGGGGCAGCATTTTTCTTCATTATTGTTTACATCCATATTGTAAGAGGAATGTATTACGGTTCCTATAAATATCCAAGAGAACTGAATTGGATTTTAGGTGTATTTATATATCTTTTGATGATGGCTACTTCATTTCTTGGATATACTCTTCCGTGGGGGCAAATGTCTTACTGGGGTGCTACGGTAATAACAAATTTATTTAGCGCTATTCCATTCATAGGAGAAGGATTAAAGACATGGTTACTTGGTGACTATACTGTTGGTAATGCTACATTAAATAGATTTTTTGCTCTGCATTATGTTCTTCCATTTGTTATTTTTGGTATTGTTGGCTTACATGTGGCGGCGGTCCACGTTCATGGATCAAATAATCCTGCCGGTATAGATATTAGATCCAAAAACGATACCGTAAACTTTTTTCCATACATGCTAATTAAAGACACTATTGCAGTTTGTGTATTTGGTGTTCTTATTTCAGCTGTGATATTCTTTGGACCAAACTTAATGGCAGAAGTTGATAATTATATACCTGCTGATCCATTAGTTACTCCTGCGCATATTGTACCCAATTGGTACCTAGCCCCGTTCTATGCAATCTTAAGGGCTGTACCTGACAAGTTAGGTGGGGTAGCATTGATGTTTGGAGCAATCGCAATTCTTTTTGTTCTACCATGGTTAGATACTTCAAAAGTGAGAAGTTGTAATTTTAGACCAATGTATAAATGGTTCATGATGTTATTTTTTGTAAACTTTTTCGTTCTTGGTTATGTTGGCATGTTACCTGCTGAGGGATTATATCTTTTAATAGCAAGAGTGGGTCTAGTATATTATTTTGGTTTCTTTCTCATTATCACGCCATTTATAGGATGGATTGAAAAACCAAAGACACTTCCTGCAAGTATAAGTGATGTTTATTTAGGTGGTGGTAAAGAGTCACCATTACCTGCTAGCCAAAAAGAAATTCATTAGATGGTAAAGATATTAATATTAATCTTAACTCTAAGTTTTACATTTAATGCGCATGCCGCTGAGTCAAACAAAGGACCTATGCCAAAACATGAATGGTCATTTAATGGTATTACAGGAACCTTTGACAGAGCAGCATTGCAAAGAGGTTTTAAGGTTTATAGAGAAGTTTGTGCTGGATGCCATTCAATGAAACTGCTCTACTATAGAGATCTTTTAGATATAGGATTTTCTGAAGCTCAAGTAAAAGCAATTGCGGCTGAATATGATGTGTTAGATGGGCCTAATGATGAGGGTGAAATGTTTGAGAGACCAGCACGTCCTGCAGATAGATTTGTAAACCCCTATCTAAATGATAATGAAGCAAGAGCGAATAATAACGGTGCTTATCCGCCTGATCTAAGTGTTATTACTAAGGCAAGAAGATATGGGGAAGATTACATATATAATTTGTTAATGGGTTATGAAGAAGCTCCTGAGGGAGTCGAAGTTGGAAATGGAATGTATTATAATAAATGGATGGATGGTAATCAAATTGCTATGCCGGCTCCAATTTTAGATGGTAGCGTTGACTATGATGATGGAACAGACAATAATGCAGCTCAACTATCTGAGGATGTTGTTACATTTTTAAAATGGTCTGCAGAACCTGAACTAGAAGTTAGAAAAAATCTTGGTATTAAAGTTATTCTATTTTTCTTAGTTCTTGGGACAATAGTTTATCTAGCAAAAAATAGGTTATGGAGAGAAGTGCACTAAACATTAAAGAGAAAGTGCATTACATCCCCATTTTTTACAATATAATCCTTACCTTCTTGCCTTAGTTTCCCTGCATCTCTGCTGCCTGCCTCACCTTTGAATTTTATGAAGTCCTCATAAGCAACAGTTTCCGCTCTGATAAAACCTTTTTCAAAGTCACTGTGTATTTTCCCTGCGGCTTGTGGAGCCAGAGTATTTTTATTAATTGTCCATGAACGTGTTTCTTTAGGTCCGCAGGTAAAGTAATTAATCAAATTAAGTAGATCATAACCGCTTGCAATTACTTTTGTTAAAGTCGTACTATTAAGGCCCATTTCTTTAATCATCTCAAGCTTTTCTTCATTATCTTCTAATTCAGCAATTTGAGATTCAATCGACGCAGAAACAATAACTGAGTTGTGATTATTTTTTACAGCGTACTCATTTACTTTATTAGATAATTCATTTCCATTTTGAACAGAGTTTTCATCAACATTACAGATATATAACATTGGTTTAGTTGTAATTAAGTTCAATGTTTTGATGAATAAATTATCTTCTTCTGAATATTCATCTTTATTCAATGTATTGATATCACTTAAATTGTTCAAAAGTTTTTCAATTATCTCGATTTGATTTTTGATAATTTTATCGCCTTGCTTAGATTTTTTTTCTAGAGAATTTTTTTTTGATTCTAACGTTTCAATATCTGCTAATTGAAGCTCTGTATTAATTGTTTCAATATCATTAAGAGGATCAACCCTACTTGACACATGAGTAATGTTTTCATCCTCAAAACATCGAACAACATGTGCAATAGCGTCAACTTCTCTAATATGACCTAAAAATTTATTACCTAACCCCTCTCCTTTGGAGGCACCTTGAACGAGTCCAGCAATATCAACGAAATCCATATAGGAGGGAATTATCTTTTCGCTTTTACCTATTTCGCCAAGTATTTTTAATCTTTCATCAGGAACAGCGACTCTTCCTACATTAGGTTCAATAGTAGCAAATGGATAATTTGCGGCCTCAGCTTTATTGGACTCAGTAAGAGCATTAAATAAAGTTGATTTTCCAACATTTGGCAAACCGATAATACCGCATTTAAAACCCATTATTTATTCTCTGATAGTTTTGTTAAAAAAAGACCTGTATCACTTAAAACAAGTTCAAAGTTTTGTGTAATATTATTTAGTTGTTTGTTAATTATATCTTTTTCAGTTTCATTAAATTTATTTAATACATAATTTGAAACGAGATGCTTTTCTCCAGGATGATCAATACCAATACGAATTCTATGGTAATCATTTCCAATCATTTCATCAATATTTGAAAGACCATTATGACCACCATTACCTCCGCCTACTTTTACTTTTACCTTACCTAATTCTAGGTCTAAATCATCGTGTACTATAAATAGTCTATTTTTTTCAATTTTATAAAAATTCATTACTTCTCTTATTGGTTGTCCAGATAAATTCATGAAATTTAAAGGCTTCAATAGAAAGCAAGAATTATTATTAATCACACCCTTAAAAATTTCTTTTTTTGAGTCTTTTTTATATGAAATAAAATTATAAAAACTAACAAGTTTATCAATTAAGGCAAAACCAATGTTATGTCTTGTATCAATATATTCTTTACCTGGATTTCCCAGACCACATATTAGAAACATAATTAATTATAAAGTATTTTACTTAGATTCTTCTTTAGAGTCTTCTTTGTTATCTTCTTTTTTATCTTCTTTTTTATCTTCAGATTTTTCTTCTTTAGACTCTTCCCCAGCTTCTTCCCCAGCTTCTGCTGGTTTTGTCTCAACTTCTACAGTTGGAGGAACCAAAGTAGCTATAACAAAGTCTCTGTCTGTAATAGTAGGTTTAACTCCCTCTGGAAGTTCAATATTACTTATTTTAATGGAGTCACCAATTTCACTTGCTATAAGGTCAAACTGTAATTTATCAGGAATATTATTTGCATTACAGTTAAGTTCAACTTCACGTCTAACCAAGTTTAGAACTCCACCTTTTTTAAGACCTGGGCAAGTTTCTTGATTCAAAAATTCTACAGGTACCTCAACAGTTACTTTTGTATCGTTTTGAACTCTTAAAAAATCAAAATGAATTAGTTTATCAGTTACTGGATGATACTGTAATTGTTTAGGAAGAACCTTTTCCGATTTTCCATCAATATCAAGATCTAAAATTGTAGAGTAAAAAGATCCTGTGTGCATAAGCTTCTGGAGAGCCTTATTTTCAAAAGCAATTTTAGTAGGTTCAGTTCCTTTGCCATAAACTATGCCAGGAACCATACCTTTGCTAAGTAATGAAAACGTAGAGCCAGTACCTTTAGATCTTTCAATAACTTTATATTTTTCCATATTAATTTATTTTAATTTTTAATCAAAAAGGGCCGAAACAGAAGAATCACTGTTGATCCTTTTTATGGCCTCCCCCATTAAAGGAGCAATGCTAATATGTCTAATATTTTTTGTATTTTTTACATCATTTGATGCTTCTATGCTGTCAGTTAGAACTAATTCCTTTATAGCAGAGTTTTCAATTCTTTTAAGAGCTTCACCAGATAAGACCCCATGAGCGATATATGAGTATATTTCTTTAGCGCCGCTGTCCTTAAGGGCTTTTGCTGCATTACAAAGTGTTCCAGCAGAGTCAGCAATATCGTCCAGTAAAATACATGTTTTGTCTTTTACGTCCCCAATAATATTCATAACTTCAGACTCACCAGCTTTTTCTCTTCTTTTGTCAGCTATAGCTAGTCCAGCGTTCATTCTTTTTGCAAAAGCCCTTGCTCTCACGACACCACCAACATCTGGAGATGCGATTACTAGATTGCTTTCATTGGAAAATTTTTCTTTCATATCTTTGATTATTGGTGGTGCAGAAAAAATATTATCTAGAGGAATATCAAAAAACCCTTGAATTTGACCTGCGTGTAAATCCATGGTTAATACTCTATCAGCTCCAGCTGAGGTAATTAAGTTTGCAACAAGTTTTGCAGTTATTGGAGTCCTAGGACCTGTTTTTCTATCTTGTCTAGCATACCCATAATAAGGAATGACAGCAGTTATTCTTTTTGCCGAACCTCTTTTGGCAGCATCTATTGTAATTAATAATTCCATTAGGTGATCGTTTGCAGGGTGAGATGTTGATTGAATGATAAATACATCTTCCCCTCTTATATTTTCATTAATTTCTACAAATATTTCTCTATCGGCAAATCTTCTTAGGGATGTATCAGCTAATGATACACCATTATAGGCGCAAATTGCTTCTGCTAAACTCTTATTACTGTTGCCTGCAATAATTTTCATTAATATTTTTCATCAATATATAAGTATAAAAATAGTTCAAGAATTAAGTCAGAGAGATTAAGTTAATAAGTCTTCCTGTAGTTTTTTCATTTTGATGTTTAGATCTTCTATGGCTAAAAAATAGTCTTTCGTGCGCATAAGTATCGAGATTTATGTTGTGAATATTTTTTATACCTAACTCTTTAAGCTGGTAATTTATTAAACCTCTAAGATTAAAAAAAGATTTATTCATATTTTTTTTAGCAAAAAATTTTGAATAATTTTGATTTTTTTTTATAAATTTCTTTTCAAAACTTATATCAACTTCATAATTTTGTTTATTCAGACAAGGTCCAACAATCGCTGTAATATTTTTTAAATTAATTTTATGTTTACGAAACATATTTACAGCTTTTTTAGAAATATTTTTAAGTGTACCTTTCCAACCTGAATGTAAACAGCAAACAAACCT
>CACIRR010000007.1 GCA_902589095.1 uncultured Alphaproteobacteria bacterium
CAAAAAGAACAACAGCAAAATACAAAATTGATAGAAGGCTAGGCTGCAATTTATGGGGCAGACCTAAAAGCCCTTTCAATAAAAGAAACACAAAACCTGGTCAACATGGTGCAATGAGTCTCCGTAAAAAACAATCTGATTATGGAAATCAACTCTTTGCAAAACAAAAATTAAAATTTTATTACGGTGATTTAACTGAAAAGCAGTTTAGAAGAATTTATACAAAAGCATCAAATACTAAAGGTGACACTAGCCAAATTTTAATTGAACTTCTAGAGAGAAGGTTGGACGCAATAGTATATAGAATGAAATTTGTTCCAACAATTTTCGCTGCAAGACAATTGGTTAATCATGGCCATGTTAAAGTCAATGGAAAAAGAGTTAATATCCCTTCATATTCAGTTAAGGATGGCGATGAAATATCTCTTAAAGACGGAAGCAAAGAAATAAATCTTGTCCAAGAGGCAATTGTCTCTCAAGAGAGAGAAATTCCTGAATATATTGAAGTTGATATAAAAGAATTTAAAGGAAAATTTTTGAGAGCTCCATTAATTCATGATGTTCCTTATCCTGTAACAATGGAACCAAATTTAGTTATTGAGTATTATTCAAGATAACCTTGAGTTTCTTACAACATCATAAATAAAAATACTAACTCCTACCCAAATTATTATAAAAGCTATAAACTTTTCATTTACTAAGTCTTCGCCTAAAATAAATACTGAGGTAATGAAATGAAAACTTGGAGCTATATAAAACAATACACCGGCTAAACTTAATGTTGTGTATCTAAGTCCAAGATTAAAAAAAAATAAAGGTATAATTGTTACGATACCTGTTAAAAATAACATAACTGAAATATAGCTTAAATCAAAACTAAAATAACCTATCTCCAAATGATTTAAATATATTAAATAGGGTAAAGCAATTAATGTTATTAGTCCTGACTCATAAAGAAGTCCTGTAGCAGGTGAAACTTCAATTTGTTTTCTCAACAATCCATAAACACCCCAAGTTGTCCCAATTAACAAAGCTAAATATGGAAAGCTATCTAAACTTGTAAAAAGAATAAAACATGCAATAAGCATTAATGAAACTGAAATTATTTTTCTTGTGTTTAAGTTTTCATTTAAAATAAAATAGCCAAGAGAAATACTGATCATTGGGGTAAGAAAATAACCTAAAGAAGCATCTTGTACTTTATTTATACTTACAGAGTATATGAAACCTAGCCAATTAGTGGCGATCAATAAAGAGGTAATTGTTAATATGATTATTTTTTTTGAAGATTTAAATAATTTAAAAAAATCTTTGATTTCACTAAAAATAACAAGTGAGAAGAAAAGCACAAAAAAAGACCAAACACCTCTATGCATTGCAACTTCTAAAGATGGAATATAGTTTATTTCATCAAAAAAGAGGGGTTGAGGCATACCCCACCATAGAGCTGCAACACAGGCAAATATAATGCCTTTTATAAAATTAGTTTTCAAATTATGAAGGTTTTACGTCTATCCCTCTGCTATTGAATAATTCGAGAAGCTCCCCTGTTTCATGCATTTCTTTGACAATGTCACATCCTCCAATAAATTCTTCTTTGACATACAGTTGAGGTATAGTTGGCCAATTTGAAAATTTTTTAATTCCTTCTCTCATTTCATTGCTATCTAATACATTAACACTACTAAATTTTACTCCAATATCTGATAATACTTGCACAGTAGCAGCTGAGAAACCACACATTGGAAAAACTGGTGTTCCCTTCATAAATAAAACTACATCATTTGATTTAATTTCGTTCTTAATATTTTCAGTCACATCAATAATATTATTTTCTTCCATATTTACTCCGTTCTTGTTTTAAGCATTAATGCATGAAGTTCATTTCCCATTTTCCCATTTAATGAGTCATATACCATCTTATGTTGTTCAATTTTTGATTTACCAGCAAAAGATTTTGAAATGACAGTAGCACTATAGTGGTCACCATCACCTCTCAAATCTTCAATGATAACTGTAGAGTCAGGGATACTTTCTTTAATATGGTTTTCCAGGTCTTTTTTTGATAGTGGCATAATATTTAAATAGTTTAATAATTATAAAAAATAAAGATCATTTAATTTTATTTTTGAAAATCCAATCTATTTTGCTGTTTTTTTTATCATTTTCTAGAATATTTTTAAGTTCCTCTTTTGAAATGTATTTTAATAAAATTTTGTCTTTTTTTAAAACATCATGAAATTTTTTTTTATTATTCCAAGCTTCCATTGCATTTTTTTGAATAATTGAGTAAGCTTCTTGTCTTGAGAGACCTTTTTTAGTTAATTTTAAAAGAAGTTTCTGACTATTGTAAAGTCCTCCTAATAAATTTAAATTTTTTTTCATATTTTCAGGATAAACTGTCATTGTTTTAACGATTTCATTTAATCTGTTTAATGAAAAGTCCAGTGCAATACTTATATCTGGCGCCATAATTCTTTCAACACTTGAATGACTAATATCTCGCTCATGCCATAATACAATATTCTCCATTGAAGGGATTACTGCACTTCTTATGTATCTAGCTAAACCGGTTAAGTTTTCACTTAAGACAGGGTTTCTTTTGTGAGGCATTGCTGATGATCCTTTTTGTTTAGAACTAAATTTTTCTTCAACTTCAAGTAGTTCAGTTCTTTGTAAGTGCCTAATTTCAACAGCAAAACGCTCTATAGAAGATGCTATTATGCCAAGTACTGAAAAAAAGAATGCATGTCTATCTCTTGGAATGATTTGAGTTGAAATATCTTCTGATTTTAATTTTAGTTTCTTTGCTACATATTTTTCAACTCTAGGATCAATGCTTTCATATGTTCCAACTGGTCCAGAAATTGAACAAATACTAATCTCTTCTATAGCCAGTTCTAGTCTTTTTAAATTTCTTTTAAATTCATTATAAAAAGATCCTAATTTTAACCCAAAGGTTATTGGCTCAGCATGAATTCCATGACTTCTACCAATCATTGCAGTATTTTTATATTTTAATGATTTAGCTTTTAAATTTTTTAATAAAATTTTTATTTCGTTTTTAATTATTTCACCAGTTTGCCTCAACTGAATAGAAAATCCAGTATCTATAATATCACTTGAAGTCACACCATGATGAAAGTATTTTGATTGTTTACCAATATATTTACTGACATTGTCTATGTATGCATTTACATCGTGTTTTGTTTGTTTTTCTAATTTAGTTATTTCATCAACATTAAATTTAGCTTTTCTTCTTATCTCTTTTGAAGCTATTTTTGGTATAACACCAATGTCAGCTAATTTTTCAGCAATTAAAATTTCAATATCTGTCCAAATTTTAAATTTATTTTCAAGTGTCCAAATTTTTTCAATATTGGGTCTATTGTATCTTGGTATCATAATTATTTTTATAAATCATTTATTGGAAAATCTGTATTATTTTCTGATAGGGTAAAAATTTCATTTCCCTCTTCAGTAATGCCAATAGTATGCTCAAATTGAGCAGACAAAGACCTATCTTTTGTTACAGCTGTCCAACCATCATTAAGTATTTTTATTCTCCAGTCACCAAGGTTTATCATTGGTTCTATAGTAAAAAACATTCCAGGTTTAAGTTCTGGACCTTCACCAACTTTACCATAATGAAGTACACTTGGAGGGGTATGAAATTCCTTTCCAATTCCATGTCCGCAGAAATCTCTGACCACAGAATAGTTCTTGGCTTCAGCGTATTCCTGAATTTTGTGCCCTATATCACCAAAAGTCTTTCCAGGAATAGCCTCCTTTATTCCAATATGAAGGCACTCAAATGTGGTCTTTAGCAAATCATAATTTTTCTTATTCGTTTTACCAGCAACAAACATTCGGGAACTATCTCCATACCATCCATCTAAAATAACTGTGACATCAACATTTATGATATCACCATTATTTAGTAATTTATTTTCGTTTGGTATACCGTGACAGACAACATGGTTAACTGATGTGCACACAGATTTTGGGAAACCTTTGTAATTAAGTGGAGCAGGGATGGCATCATTTTTTATGATTAAATCGTGACAAAAATCATTAATCTCTAAAGTAGAAATACCTGGTTTAATTAATTCATAAAGTTGATCTAATACATAGGCGGCCAATCTTCCTGCCTGATGCATTTTTTGGAAGTCATTTTTTTGATAAATTGGAATATTATTTGAATGCATTTATTAATTCTATTTAATGTTTTTATTTGATAAATAACAGGATAATTATAATAAATTTATCTTATGACTATGCTAACAGCTGGAATTTTAATTATTGGTGATGAAGTATTATCTGGAAGAACCCAAGACACAAATTCAAATTTTATTGCAAAAAATTTAACATCATCAGGAATAAAACTTGAGGAAATAAAAGTAATCCAAGATGTAAAATATCATATCGTTAATTCTGTCAAATTATTTAGTGAAAATTACAGTTATGTTTTTACCACGGGAGGAATAGGTCCCACACATGATGATATTACCTCAGAGAGTGTAGCTGAAGCATTTAATAAAAAATATGAGATGAATAAAGAAGCATTTAATATTTTAGAAAAATACTATCCTGAAGGTGAATTTAATGAAAGTCGACAAAGAATGGCTAAAATGCCATCAGATGTTCAGTTAATTTATAATCCAATGACAGCTGCCCCAGGATTTATTTTAAATAATGTTTATGTTCTTCCTGGCGTTCCGAAAATAATGGAAGTTATGTTTATTAATATACTTAAAAACATAAAAAAGGGGAAGCCAAAAAATGTTATAACATTGAATACAAATTTATATGAAAGTAAATTGGCTCCATATCTGAATGATATTCAGAAAAAGTATAAGGAGTGTTCAATTGGTAGTTATCCATATTTTAATTTTTTATCTAAAACTGGTGGAGTTAATATATCAATATCTTCATGGACAATGGACTCCCTGGATGATGTTGTAAAAGAAATAAGTGAGATGATAAAATTAAATGGTGGAAATTACTCCATTGTCTGATAATACAATTTTTAGATTGGCCTCGTGGTGGAATGGTAGACACAAAGGACTTAAAATCCTTGCCCTTTTGGGAGTGCCGGTTCAAGTCCGGCCGAGGCTACCACTTTAAAATATAATGTTTAGTTTTGTAACCTTAGGAACTAATAATCTTACAAAAAGTAAGAATTTTTACGATCAACTTTTTGCTTTTCTTGAAATTGTTGTGGCGGAAGAAGATGATCGCTATGTTGGTTACAAAAAAAAAGATAGCCAAAATATTGAGTTTTATCTGATGAAGCCTCATAATAAAGAGCAGGCCTCTTTTGGTAATGGTACTATGCTTTCTTTTACAGCTCAATCCAAAGAAAATGTAATAAATATTTATAATCTTGCATTAAAATTAGGTGGAAAAGATGAGGGCAAACCTGGTCCAAGGCATGAAGAGCATTTTTATGCATATTTTAGAGATCTAGATGGAAATAAGATATGTATTTACTGTCCTGATTAATTTAAAATTTTAGTATTCAAATTGTTCATTTAAAATTTTATCTTCAATAGAATGATTTTTATCAAATAAAATTTTACATGTTTTATCATTTGATGATTGGATAGTAACTTCTTTTATATTTCTAAATTCTATATTATCTGCTGTAACGCTCACCTGTCTTTCTTTAAAATTTAATACATTTATTTTAATTATATTACTCTCAGAAAGAAGAGCACCTCTCCATCTTCTGGGTCTAAAAGCACTTATGGGTGTCAAAGCTAATAATCTTGAGTCCAAAGGCAATATACTTCCATGCGCTGATAAATTATAAGCTGTACTTCCTGCAGATGTAGAAACTAATACTCCGTCACAAATTAACTCATTCATTCTTGTAACCTCATTAATTTTAATTTCAAATTTAGAAGCTTGATGGCTTTGTCTCATTAATGAAACCTCATTATATGCAATAGATTCATAAGGTTTATTTTTATCATCTTTTGCTATCATTTTAAGTGGTTTTAATTCTGTTGATTTAGAGCTATTGATAGTATCCTCTAAATTACTTTTATTTGCAGAGTTCATCAGAAAACCCACAGACCCATAATTGATTCCAAAAAAAGGCTTATTAAGACTATTGAAATCATGAAGAGACTTTAATAATATTCCATCTCCTCCAATGGGTATAATAACATCAGCTGACTCTGGCTCACTTTGCATATAGGAACTTATAAATTCTTCTTTAGCTATTTGAGCTTCTTTAGAATTAGATGAAATAAAGTGAAATTTCATTATCCTCCTGTTTCATTCATATATCTATTCATATAGGGTTTTACTTCTGAATTAATAATAAAATCATGTTTCTTAGGTTTAATACTGAGAGCAAATTTAATTTTTTCTTTTATAAAATCATCACTTCTATCATTTCTCAAAATTTCTCTAAAATCAACAAAATCATTTTGCCCCAAACACATATATAATTTTCCAGTGCTAGATATTCGCACTCTATTGCAGCTAGCACAAAAATTATTTGATAAAGGAGTAATAAAACCAACTTTAATATCTAATTTTTTACTGACGTAATAGTTAGATGGACCTCCTGTATTATAATCTGATTTTTCAAATTTAAAGTTTTTATGTAATTCTTTATATATATCTTCAAGGCTCACAAATTGCATATGTCTTGGCATATCAGTGTCATTCATAGGCATTACCTCTATGAATGTGATATCTATTAATTTTTTATTTGCCCAATTAACGAGTTCTGAAATTTCATTTTCATTAAAATTTTTAAATACAACAGTATTTATCTTTACTTTTATATGATTTTGTTTTGCCTCTTCTATGCCATCAAGAACATTCTCTAAATTACCAAATCTAGTTATTTCTTTATATTTTTCTTTTTTGATAGTATCCAAAGAAACATTAATTCTATCAACTCCATTCAATTTTAATTCTTTTGAAAATTTTTTTAGTAAACTCCCATTTGTTGTTAGTGTAATTTCTTTTAAATTAGATACAGATTTTTTTTTGTTTAAATTTTTTATAAGATGAATAATATCTTTTCTTACCAAAGGTTCACCACCTGTAAGTCTAATTTTTTCTACACCCAAATCAATAAAGTTATCACATAATCTTTCAATCTCCTCTAAACTTAAAACCTCAGTCTTTGGCAGGAAATTCATTTTTTCCTTCATGCAATAAACGCATCTTAGGTCACACCTATCAGTAACAGACACTCTTAAGTAATTTATTTTTCTATAAAATTGATCAGTTATTTGCATTAATATTTATTATTTCTAAATTTATTTTTTCAAGATTAATTGTTTTTTTACCAACATTTTCAAAGTTTACAGTAATTAAATTATTTATTGAAGATTGAATTTGACCAATTCCCCATTCTTGTTTCTTGTTTGGAATAATAACATATAATCCAGGCGTAAAAAGGGTAGAGTAATTTTCCATCAACTTTTTTACCCTAATATATTACTTTTAATTAATTTAGTCTTTTTTCAGCTTTTTCATGCATCTCTTGAGCTTCAAGACTTAGAGTCGCAACTGGACGCGCTTCAAGTCTTTTTAAACCAATTGGCTCACCAGTTTCTTCGCAGTAGCCATATGTTCCATCTTCAATTCTTCTTAATGCAGCATCTATTTTATTTATTAATTTTCTCTCTCTATCTCTAGTTCTAAGTTCAAAAGTTCTATCTATTTCCTCTGACGCTCTATCAGTCATATCAGGTTTAGCTTCATTTTCTGTTTGAAGATTATTTAAAGTTTGTGAAGACTCTTTTAAAAGTTCATTTTTCCAACTCTCAAGTTTTTGTCTGAAATACTCTTTCATTTTAGCATTCATGAACTTTTCTTTTTGAGTAGGTTTGTATGTTTTTGAAATTTTAGCCATAATTTAAAACTTGAAAGGATTTATCAAAAGATTTTTTAAATTCAAGATTAATATTATGAAAAAAAAATTTATATATTTCAATAATATATCTTATATTTTATAAAAGAACAAAAATAGAACTTTTAAAATGAGAACAAAACATGTACAAAAAATCATGATTTGCAAGAATCACAATAAAAAATTACCAAATGATGGAGAAAACAATGTCTCAAACTAAATTAAAAGTAATAGAGAATCATACAATGGATAAAGAAAACAGAACCAAATCATTAGAGGCTGCCGTTAGTTTAATTGAAAAAAACTATGGAAAAGGTTCAATTATGAAGTTAGGATCAAAAACCAACGTTGATATTGAGGCAATTTCAACTGGTTCCCTTGGTCTTGATATAGCATTAGGAATTGGCGGTGTTCCAAAAGGCAGAATTATAGAAATTTATGGACCTGAAAGTTCAGGAAAAACTACACTTGCAACACATATAGTAGCTGAATCACAAAAAAAAGGTGGAAACTGTGCATTTATAGATGCTGAGCATGCTCTTGACCCCGCATATGCGAAAAAATTAGGAGTTAATTTAGAAGAACTACTAATTTCCCAGCCAGATACAGGTGAACAGGGTTTAGAAATAGCTGACTCACTAATAAAATCAGGCGGTATAGATGTTCTGATTATTGACTCTGTAGCTGCACTAGTCCCAAGGGCTGAATTAGAGGGTGATATGGGTGACTCTCTGCCTGGATTACAAGCTAGATTAATGAGTCAAGCACTAAGAAAGCTCACAAGCTCTATAGCTCAATCTAATACATTAGTTGTATTTATTAATCAGCTAAGAATGAAAATAGGTGTTATGTTTGGAAGTCCTGAGACTACGACAGGAGGTAATGCACTTAAATTTTACTCTTCTGTTAGAATGGACATAAGACGAATTGGCGCAATTAAAGATAAAGATGAGATTATTGGTAACCAGACAAGAGTAAAAATTGTTAAAAATAAAGTTGCACCACCTTTCAAAGTCGTTGAATTTGACATTATGTATGGTGAAGGTATCTCTAAACTAGGTGAGCTTGTTGATCTTGGCGTGAAAGCTGAAATTATTGACAAAGCAGGTTCTTGGTTCGCTTATAAAGATCAAAAAATTGGCCAAGGTAGAGAAAATGTTAAAAATTTCTTAAGAGACAATCCTGATATAGCTAAAGAAATTGAAAATAAAATTCTTGAAAACGCCGGAATAGTTGAAAAGGCTATGATGGAGGGTGAAATTGAATCTAAAAAACCTAAAGAAACAAAGACCGAAGAATAAACCATAATTAAATTTAATTAAAAAAAGAGGGGGCAAGCCCCTCTTTTTTTTGTGTTAGACATAATAAAATTGACGCTATAATACGTCACCATGAATTCTAGTGAAATTAGATCTACTTTTTTGAACTATTTTAAAAAAAATGGTCATGAAATAGTCCATTCAAGCCCCTTAGTTCCTCATAATGATCCAACACTAATGTTTGCGAATTCAGGAATGGTTCAGTTTAAAAATATTTTTACTGGAAAAGAAAAAAGAGATTATAATCGTGCGGTTACTTCACAAAAATGTGTGAGAGCAGGAGGTAAACACAACGATTTAGAAAATGTAGGTTACACAGCAAGACACCATACTTTTTTTGAAATGTTAGGTAATTTTTCTTTTGGTGATTACTTCAAGGATCAAGCAATAGAATTCGCATGGAATTTAATTACTAAGGAATTTAAAATAGAAAAAGAAAAGTTGTTAGTTACTGTATTTAGTGAAGATGAAGATGCATATAATTTTTGGAAGAAAATTGCAGGTCTAAGCGATGACAAAATAATTAAAATAAGCACATCTGATAATTTTTGGTCGATGGGAGATACGGGACCCTGCGGACCATGTTCAGAAATCTTTTATGATCACGGTGATCAATATCCAGGTGGACCTCCAGGAAGTCCAGATGAAGATGGAGATAGATTTATTGAAATTTGGAACCTAGTATTTATGCAGTTTGAGCAAATTTCATCTTCTGAAAGAATTAACCTCCCGAAACCTTCTATTGATACTGGAATGGGTTTAGAGAGGATTTCAGCATTACTAAATAACACTAATGATAATTATAATACTGATTTGTTTATTCCCTTAATTGATAAGTCTAGAAATTTGTTAAATGATGAAAGCCAATTAAACAGTCCTAGCCATAGAGTTATAGCTGATCATTTAAGATCTTCATCGTTTCTCATTGCTGATGGTGTCACACCGTCTAATGAAGGCAGAGGTTATGTTTTAAGAAGAATAATGAGAAGAGGAATGAGGCATGCTCATACGTTAGGAAATAAAGATACGGTATTTGATAAAATTTTTCCAACGTTGTTGGATATTTTTAAAACTGCATACCCTGAATTAATAAGAGCTAAAGATTTAATAATTAATACTTTTATTAATGAAGAAACTAAATTCAAGGAGACTGTAGAAAAAGGTCTAAAAATTTTAGAAGATGAAATCTCTCTATCATCAAATATACTAGATGGTAAAATTGCGTTTAAATTATATGATACTTATGGCTTTCCTTTAGATTTAACACAAGATTATCTCAAATCAAAAGATGTAGAAGTTGATGTTGAGACTTTCAATCAAATGATGAAAGAGCAAAAAGAAAGAGCTCGAAAAAATTGGAAAGGGACAGGCGATCAGGAGGATCAAAAAAACTGGTTTAAAATTACCGAGAATTTAAGTTCGACTGAATTTTTAGGCTATGATCAAACTGAGTCTGAAAGTGAAATCACTTCCATAGTTAAGAGTGATAGCAAAACTAGTCAGCTAAATGAAGGAGAAAATGGAATTATCATTTTAAATCAGACACCATTTTATGGAGAAAGTGGAGGCCAAGTTGGTGATATAGGAACTATAATGTTTGAGCACAATACTTTTGAAGTAAATGATACTACTAAATTATTTGGCTCATTTTATTTGCATCATGGTAAAGTAAAAAAAGGAAAATTTAAAATTGGAGATAGAGTAACAGCTACAATTAATTCATATAAACGGCAATTAATAACATGTAATCATTCTTCAACTCATCTGCTACACGCTTCACTTAGAAAAATTCTTGGAAATCATGTTTCACAAAAAGGTTCTTTGGTTAATAGTGAAAAATTAAGGTTTGATTTTAGTCATAATGAACCAATAACATCAGATAATATTATAAAAATTGAAAATTTTGTTAAGAAAGAAATAACAGCTAATTCACAAATAGAAATTAAGACTATTGATCATCAAAAAGCATTAGATGAGGGTGCAACTGCACTTTTTGGAGAAAAGTATGGTGATGAGGTTCGTGTAGTATCAATGGGCACAGTTGAAAACAATAAAATATTTTCAAAAGAGCTGTGTGGGGGTACACATGTTGATCAAACTGGTGATATTTTGAATTTTAAAATAATTAATCAAACTAGTGTAGCTTCAGGAATAAGAAGAATAGAGGCACTAACAAATATTGCAGTTGACGAATATAATAAGCAAAAAATTCAACTCGATAATAAAACACTAAAAGAAAACCTAGATAAAATTTCAACACTTATCAGTGAGATAAAAGATTATGATAATAATTTTGATTATAGCTATGATCAAAATAGTGATTTAACAAATAACTTAAAGGAATTAAAAAAATTATTGGATCAAAAAAAACAAAATAAAAATAAAGAAACCTCATTACAAAATGTCGTTATTGAAAAAATTAATGATATTAATTTTGTTTATTTGATAACTGAAAATTATCCATCGAAAACACTAAAACAATTTGTAGATGATCAAAAAAACAAATATCAAAATAAATGTGCGTCTCTGATAATTTCAAAAAATGATAATAAATTATCTATAGTTTTAGGTGTTACAGAAGATTTGACATCTAATTTTGACTCTGCTGAAGTTATTCAAGATGTTTCAAAAATTTTAGGTGGTAAAGGAGGAGGGGGGCGTAAAGATATGGCACAAGCAGGTGGAATTAGTCTAGAAAATATTGATCAAGCTATGGATAGGATTAAAACTAATTTAAGATCCTAATTTTTCTTCCAAGTTATCCTTTAAAGTATTTAAAAAATCTTGAGTGTTTAACCATTTTTGGCTTTCACTAACTAAAATCGCAAGATCTTTTGTCATTTTTCCAGACTCAACAGTTTCGATGCAAGTCTCTTCAAGTTTTTTTGAAAAATTAATTAAATTTTGATTTTCATCAAATTTTCCCCTAAAATGCAAACCTCTTGACCATGCAAATATAGAAGCAATTGGATTTGTGGATGTTTCTAAACCCTTTTGATGATTTCTAAAGTGTCTAGTAACAGTTCCATGCGCTGCTTCCGCTTCTACAGTTTTTCCATCAGGAGTCATTAAAACGCTTGTCATTAATCCAAGAGAACCATAGCCCTGTGCGACTGAGTCAGATTGAACATCACCATCATAATTTTTACATGCCCAAATGAAGTCACCTTCCCATTTTAAAGCGGTAGCAACCATGTCATCAATTAATCTATGTTCATAAACTATATTTTTTTCCTTAAACTTGTCTGCAAACTCATTTTGAAAAACGCTCTCAAACAAATCTTTGAATCTTCCATCGTAAACTTTTAAAATAGTATTTTTCGTAGATAAATAAACAGGCCAACCTAGATTTAGTCCATAATTAAAACATGCTCTCGCAAATTCAATAATTGATTGATCTAGATTGTACATCGATAATGCTATACCTTCTTTTTCAAAATTAAAAACTTCCTTAACAAACCCTTCACTGCCATCTGTTGGCTCAAAAACCATTTTTAATTTTCCAGGCTTTGAAATAAGTGTATCTGTTGCTCTATATTGATCACCAAAAGCATGTCTTGCTACAACTATTGGCTTGTTCCAATTTGTTACAATTCTTGGAACATTTTTACAAATAATAGGTTGTCTAAAAATTGTTCCTCCTAAAATATTTCTTATTGTTCCGTTTGGAGAACGCCACATTTTTTTTAAACTAAATTCCTTAACTCTTTCTTCATCTGGAGTTATTGTTGCGCATTTTATTCCAACTCCATATTTCTTAACAGCTTCTGCGGAATCTATGGTAATTTGATCTTCTGAATTATCTCTACTTTTTACTCCTAAATCGTAATATTTAATATCTACGTCAATATATGGAAGAATTAGTTTATCTTTGATAAACTCCCAAATAACCCTAGTCATTTCATCTCCATCCATTTCAACGACGGGATTTTTTACTTTAATTTTTTCCATATTACATTATTTCCTTTAAAATTTGATAATGACATCTACCTGTCATATTTATTGTGACCATAATTTAAGTATTTTTTCTAATTCTTTGGGTTTCTTTATTACTTGATATTGATTTTGTAAATTTTTATTTCCAAATTTAATTTTTATTATATTTTCAAATTGTTTAAGCAAAGGAGACCAATAATTTTCAAAATTTAAAATAATTATTGGTTTATTATGTAATCTAAGAACTTTCCAAGATAGAACTTCTATTACTTCCTCTAATGTTCCTGTTCCTCCAGGCAATACTAAAAAAGCATCACCCAGTTTAAATAATTGCTCTTTACGTTTTGTCATATCATTAACTACTTTTAAGTTTTTTATTTTAAAATTTAATTTTTCTTTTTTGATTAAAAACTTTGGGATTATTCCAATTATTTCTTTATTGAGATCCACTAAAGTATTAGCAATTTCGCCCATAAGACCAACATTTCCACCCCCATAAACTACCTTTATTTTGTAGTTTGAAATTATTTCCGCAGTTTCTCTTGCTAATTTAAAGAATTTTTTTTCTATTTTTTGTGATGCAGAGCAGTAGATTGTTAGAGATTTTATTTTCATTATTATGTATTAGCTCCCATTTATATGCAATTACGAATACATAATGAAGGCTGGGTTTATTTTGTTATTAGCTGCTTAATAACGATTATTATAATACCTTTCTACACAATTTTAGGTATTTTTTTAGCAATAATATCAGCCTATATTTTTTATTTTTTTAGAGATCCTATAAGAGCTGTCCCAATTGAAGAAGTAGTTGTATCACCAGCTGATGGACTTGTAACTTATATTGGGGCTGAAAAAAACCCTCTTGATGATGATAAAGATCAAAATACCTATACCAAAGTTAGTATCTTTTTAAGTGTTTTTGATGTTCATGTTAATCGCATGCCTGTAAAAGGTTCTATTTCTTCAATATATTATATTCCAGGAAAGTTTCTCAACGCAACTTTAGATAAGTCAAGTAAAGAAAATGAAAGAAATATAATTTTTGCTAAATCAAATAATGATAATTTTTATATTGTTCAAATAGCCGGATTAATTGCCAGACGTATTGTTTGTAATTTAAAAGTAAATCAAGAAGTAGAAAAGGGAAACAGAATTGGCATTATTAAATTTGGAAGTAGGGTTGATCTATACCTTCCTGAAAGTTATGATATTTTGATAACGAAAGGTCAAAGAGTTGTAGGAGGCGAAACAATTATTTCAAATCCAAATAATATAAAGAAAATTAACAATTCAAAATTTATATGAATGAGCAAAACATAATTGGGAAATATGTTCCAAATTTTATTACACTTCTATCATTGAGCAGTGGATTTACATCAATTCGATTTTCATTGAAGGGAGAGTGGGAAATTGCAATATATTTAGTCTTATTAGCTACAATTTTTGATTTTTTTGATGGTTGGTTTGCAAGAAAACTAAAAAGTGGTTCAAATTTTGGAGCAGAACTTGACTCTCTAAGTGATTTTGTATCATTTGGAGTTGCTCCTAGCATTCTTGTTTATTTATGGTCAACAAATGTACTAGGCTCTCTTGGCTGGGGTGCAACTTTATTTTTTGTAATATGTAGTGCTCTAAGGTTAGCAAGATTTACTGCCGATATTTACATTACAAATAAACCAATTGATAAAAATGAGTATTTTACTGGTGTTCCATCTCCAGCTGCAGCGGGCTTAATACTTTTACCTCTTTTTATATTTTTTGAATTTGGGATGGATATTCTTAAAAATGAGTATTTAAATCTAATTACTACAGTTTTGATAGGTTTTATGATGATAAGTAAAATACCTACTATTTCGTTAAAAAAAATTAATATTAATCAAAAATACAAAACATGGATTTTTTTAATTTTTGTAATTGCCTGTGTGGCTTTAATTTCAAAAATATGGCTTACATTAATTATTCTTTTTGGATCTTATATCTTATCAATATTTTATACAATAATACAGAGTAGAAAAGTTAAGAATTAGCCCTTTTCCTATACCAATTAAGAACATTTTCTTTTAGCATTAAAGCGGATGGTGTTACTATTAAAGTTAGTAATGTTGCAAAAATTAATCCAAAAACGATTGCAGTAGATAATTGCACCCACCACTGAGTATCAGGTGATCCTCTAGTGACCTCTCTTGTTACAAAATCTATATTTGTCATCGTAACCATCGGTAACAAACCAAGCACAGTTGTTGTTGTAGTAAGAAGAACTGGCCTTAGTCTCTGAGCTCCAGTTTTTATAATTGCTTCCTTTACGTTATCTGTTTTACTTTTAAGAAAGTCAAAAGTATCAATTAAAATAATGTTGTTGTTAACAACTATACCCGCAAGAGCAATTACACCCACGCCGGTCATGACAATACCAAATGCTTGACCAGTTATCATTAATCCAATTAGAACACCTGCAGTTGACATCACAACAGCAAACAATATTAAAAAACCACTGTAAAAACTATTAAATTGTAAAAGAAGTATCATTAACATCATAAACAAAGCTACACTAAATGCTTTTGTTAAAAATGACTGTGCTTCTTGTTGATCTTGATTTTCACCAATTAACTCAGCCCTTATATTTCCATCCAATTTATATCTTGGTAAGTCAGTCATTAATTTTCCTCTGATAAACGGAGGTTCATCTGTAATTCCAAGAACATATTCGAGTTCTCGAACTTTAAAGTCAGCAAATACACCAGGCTTTACATCAGCTTGAATATTAATAGCGTTTTTAGAGTCTACTCTTATAATATTTCCTGTAGTGTTAGCAGCTTTTATGTCGACAAAATTAGAAATTGGAACGAGCCCATTTTGAGTAGATATTCTTAGATTATTGATTGCATCTAATGTTCTACCTTCGTTAGGATATCTTAAATACATTGGTATACTATCATTTGAGTCATCAGGTCTGTATTCTCCTAATTTTAAACCGTTTGTTGCAAGTTTTATTACATTTCCGATTGAGCTAATATTAACTCCAAATTTAGAAGCTTGTTTTCTATCTACTTTTATTTCCCATTCAATTCCCGGTGCTGGTAAATTATCTTCAATATTCATAAGATCAGGGTAGTTATCAATAAATTTTTTTAATTTTGCTGACTCAAACAAAAGTAAATTTTTATCATTACTTGTAAGTTTAATATTAACGGGTTTACCTGCAGAAGGACCACCTTCTTGTTCTCTTGTTTCAACTTTAATTCCTTTAATAGATTTTGTGGCAGTAAGAATTTCATCTAATATTACTAAAGATGGACGTCTTTTATCCCAGTCATTATATTCTAGACTTATTGAGCCAATGAAATCCTCCGATGATTCTGATTGTTCGGATATATTACCGCTTAAAGAATAAATACTCTTGAATTCATTATTTCTATTTTGAATTTGCAAGATAATGTTTTCAACTCTTCCTACATATTCCTTTTTTTCTTCAACTGACAAATTGCCTCTAGCGAAGACAACTATTTTTGCTAGATCAGGTTCTACACTTGGGAAAAATTCAACGCCTGATCCAATTCTAGTGTATGAAAAATTAACAGCAATAAGTATTATTATTGCAGAAATCAAAACTTTCGCTGGATGATTTAAGAGGAAGCTTATAACTTTAACGTATAGCCCTATAAAACCTTTTATGTTTGAAATAGAAATATTTGACTCAGAAGATAAAATTTTTGCGGACTCTGATATTTCTTCATTGCTAACTGCTTTATTTTCAGTGAATTTATATATTCTTGGTATAATTTTTGAGAAAACAAATATGAATGCTATAAGAGGAAGTAAAAATTTAACAATAGTTAGTGGTATAGATAAGTAACTAATAGTATTGAAACTAGAGCCATAAGAAATTAAATTAAATACTATTAAAGCAGTAACTAAAGGTATTATTAATTGGAGAAATATTCTTGCTAAATTATTTAAAACTGTTCCAAGTACAGGAACAAAAAGTAATGCCATAAACAATGATGACGTGAGGACACATATTAGTGTAATTGGTAAATACTTCATGAACTCTCCAGCTAGTCCGGGCCAGAAAATAAGAGGAAGGAAAGCTGCAAGTGTAGTTGCTGTCGAAGATATTATCGGAAGTGCCATTTTTTTAGATGCATCTGCATATGCTTGAACCACTGTTAAACCTTCTTTAAGTTTTCTATCAGCATATTCCACCACAACTATTGCTCCATCAACAAGTAGGCCAACTGATAAAATCAAAGCAAAAAGTACAACTATATTAATTGTAAAACCCATAATTGATAGGGCTAGTAAGCCAGATAAAAAAGATCCAGGAATAGACAAACCAACTAAAAGACCTGACCTAACACCAAGCGCACCAAGGATAATTATTAATACTAATATAATAGCTGCGATAACATTGTTTTGTAGGCTGTTTAGCATTGTTTTAATGCCTTTAGATTGATCTTGGCTATATAAAATTTTAACTGTAGATGGAAAATTAACTGATGATGCTGAAACTACTTCTTTGACTTGTTCAATAGTTTCAATAATATTTTCTCCAATCCTTTTTGATACTTCAATAGTAACAGAATTGGACCCATTAACATTTGCATATGACTGTCTATCCTCAAATGTTCTTTTAATTGAAGCAATATCTCTAAAAGTAATGACTGAGTCACCAAATGCTTTAATTGGTGTATTCAAAACATCTTCAATATTTTCAAATAGTCCTGGAACTTTTATATCAAAACTTCCATCTCCAGTATCTTGCCCTCCTGCCGATACCATCATATTGTTTTCTCTAACTGTATTTATTAAAACTTGAAGATCAATGTCGTAACTTTCTAGAGCTGTTTTGTCGATTAGAATATCAACTTGCTCATTTCTTTTTCCACCTATTCTTGCCTCCAAAACACTTCCAATTGTTTCGATATCATCTTGTAGTTCCATAGCAAGATCTTGCAAAGCTCTATCAGGTAAGTCTCCAACAAGTGATATTAGTAATATGGGAAATGTACTAATGTTTACTTCACTAACTGTAGGTTCATTGGCTTCATCTGGCAAGTCACCTTTTGCACGGTCAACTTTATCTCTTACATCAAGCATTGCTTGATCAGCGTTAAAACCTGCATCAAATTCTAACAATACGTTACCACCACCAGAATAGGCGGTTGACCTAACTTCTTTTATGCCTTCAACACTTTTAACTTCATCTTCAATTGGTTTTACTAATAATCTCTCAGAGTCTTCCGCTGATATCCCCGTCTGACTCAGTGAAACATATATTATTGGAATATTTACATCTGGAGTAGACTCTTTAGGAATGGTAATATAAGTTGCCGCACCAGATACAATTATAAATGCCAGTATTCCAACAAACACTCTAGCTTTAGATAAAGCAAAATCTATTATATTCATTTTAATTAATTTGTGACAGATTCACCAACTGCAACATATTCTTGCCCAGTTACAATTAAGTTAACTTTATCAGGTAATCCTGAAACCCAAATTCCATCAATGGTATCCTTAACTGAGGTGGTTGGATAAAAAATTACAATATTTTCATCGTTAACTGCTTTTACTCCAACAGTTCCATCATCTTGAAGAGTCAATATTGATGGAGGTATTTTATGAGCTTTAAGTTCAGAACCAGCAATTGTGATCTTTGTTGTAATGCCACTTTTAAACGATAAATCTGCGTTTTCAGCCTCAATCGTAATTTCAAAGGTTCTTGTGCTTGTCTCAGCTGATGGTGAAATAAAAGAAATGACACCATTTTTTTTAATACCATTAGTATTTTCGATGACAGCTTTAGTTCCAAGACTAACTTTGTTTACATCAAACTCAGATAGGTAACCTTGTATTTTGATAGGGTTTAAATCAATAATTGTAAACATAACATTACCAGGAGTAATGTACTCGCTTTCTTCAACCATTTTATCAGAGATAATTCCTGAAAAAGGTGAGTTTATTTGAGTATTACTTATATCAAGTTCTATGTTTTTTAGTTGTGATTTTACATTGGCTATCTGGGCTTCAATACTGGATTGCTGAGATTCAAAATTGATCAAGATATCTTCTTGGTCAGATCTTGCATTTGCCAAGTTGAAAGATGCTAAACTTAATTTGGATTTTGAACTTAAACCTTTATCAATGAGTTGTTTTGCAGAGGCAAACTCAATTTCATAGAGTTTTATTAATTCTTTATTTTGAGATAATCTATTAATTTTATTTTTTTCATTAAGTTCTAATTCTTTATTAAGTCTCTCTAAATCTTTTTTTGCACTATTTAATAATTCTATTCTGTTTTCTGTTGATATCTTAATTAATTCATCACCTTTGGAAACTTTATCACCTCTTTTAAAAGAAATATTTGTAATGTTACCAGTTGTTTCAGATTTAACATCAATTTTTTTATTATGTGTTGTTTGGCCTTGCAGTTCGATAGATTGATCTATCTGGCTAAAATTAAATTCCTGAATTTCAACCTTGTTTCCATTATCCTCAATTGTAACTGTTTCTGTTGCTTCAACTGTTCCTTGAGAATTCTCTGATGTATCATCTTGAGCATTGACATTGGTAATTTGTCCAGATCCTATCCAACCAACAACCAATAGTAATATGAATGCCGCTATAAAAATTGATTTTTTCATAAATTGATAAACTAGCTTATGTTTTATAATTAATTTAGTTTATATAAGAGTTTACCTACAAAAAACAATAGTCTTTAATTGGAATAAAAAATGAAATCTAAAGATTGGCTTAATCGACAAAAAAAAGATTATTTCGTTAAAAAAGCGAAAAAAGAGGGTTATTTAAGTAGAGCCGCTTATAAATTGATTGAAATTGAGAATAAATTTAAAATTTTAAAAAAATCAAGTAAACTTTTTGAATTTGGGGCTGCGCCAGGTGGTTGGAGTCAAGTTGCCCTTGAAATGAATCCAAGAATTCAAATTACAGCAATTGATCTTCTGGAATTAAAGATAAAACATCCTCAAATTAAATTTTACAATGAAGATTTTTTAAAATTTAATTATCAAAAAATTGAAAGAAATTTTGACACGATATTATCAGATATAGCACCAAATACGACTGGTCATCAGTCAACTGATCATTTAAGATTGAGCTCAATGATATTTGATATAATTGAAGTTCTTGATCAACTCATGATTACAGGAGGGGTGTTTGTTACAAAAATTTGGAAAGGGAGTGAAGAAAAAGAAATAATTAAAATTCTAAAATATAAATTTAATAAAGTCTCATATTTTAAACCTGACTCTTCTCGAAAAGACTCTGTTGAGATATTTATAATTGCTGAAAATTATAAATCATTATGAAATTCACAATCAATAAAATATTAGTGATTGATTACGGATCTCAATACACACAATTAATTGCAAGAAGAATAAGAGAGCTTCAAACATATTGTGAAGTTATTCCTTTTCACAAGGTAAATAAAAAAAATTTAAGCGATAAATCATTATGTGGGATCATTCTTTCAGGTGGTCCAAATTCAGTAAAAGATAAAAAATCTCCTAAATTAGATGGTAAAATTATAGCTCAAGGTGTGCCTATTTTAGGTATTTGTTATGGAATGCAGTTAGTATGCAATATGTTTGGTGGAAAGATTGCTAAGTCAAGATTGAGAGAATATGGACACTCCATCATTACAACTAAGGGTAAATCTGTATTGTTTGAAAAAATTAAAATAAAAAATCAAGTATGGATGTCTCATGGTGATCATGTTGAACAAAAGCCAGATGAATTTACTATTACGTCTTTATCAAACAATAAGATCATATCATCAATTGAACATAAAAATAAAAAAATTTTTGGATTACAATTTCATCCTGAAGTATATCATTCGTTGGAAGGTAAAAAAATATTATCAAATTTTCTTTTTAAAATTTGTAAAATAAAAAACAAATTTAAATTAGAAAATTTCTTAAGTGATAAAATTAAAAGTTTAAGAAATGATTTAAAAAAAACGAAAGTAATCTGTGGTTTGTCAGGTGGAGTAGACTCAACGGTTACATCTTTTTTATTACATAAAGCTATAAAAAATAATTTATTTTGTATTTTTGTTGACCATGGTATGCTAAGGTTAAACGAGTCAAATGAAGTTGAAAGTATTTTTAAAAAAAAATTTGGTAAGAATTTTATAAAAGTTAATGCATCTAGCATTTTTATAAAAAAATTAAAAAATATAAAAGAACCAGAAATAAAAAGAAAAATAATTGGCAAAACTTTTATTGAAGTTTTTGAAAAAGAGGCAAAAAAAATAAAAGGAGTGCAGTATTTAGCCCAAGGAACTCTTTATCCTGATATTATTGAGAGCATCCCTTTTTTTGGAGGGCCTACAGCTAAAATTAAAAGTCATCACAATGTTGGAGGTTTACCAAAAAAGATGAGTCTTAAAATTGTTGAACCACTTAAAGAACTATTTAAAGATGAAGTTAGAATTTTAGGTAGAAATTTAAAAATCAATCCTGATTTACTTGATAGACATCCTTTTCCAGGACCAGGTTTAGCAATACGTATTCCTGGTGAAATTGATAAGAACAAAATTGATATTCTTCAAAGAGTAGATAATATTTATATTGAATATTTAAAAAAGAATTTAATTTATAATAAAATTTGGCAAGCATTTGCTGTTTTACTTCCAGTTAAATCAGTTGGCGTAATGGGTGATGAAAGAACATATAATTATGCTGTATCTTTAAGAGCAGTAACCTCAGTTGATGGAATGACAGCAGATTTCTATATGTTTACAAAATCACAATTAACAGACATTTCTAGAGAAATTATTAGCAGAGTTAAGGAGGTTAATAGAGTGTTATTTGATTTTACTTCAAAACCACCTGGCACTATTGAGTGGGAATAGATTATAGAGATATAATTGATAATTGAGATCTTTTTATTGATGCAATTAGCTGATCAATATTTTCATATTTGCTGTTTTTTTTATTATTGATGCTAAGTTGAAATAAAGTTCTTTTTTTCTTTTTTTCTTTATATTTTTTTAATATGCATTCTGGTGAAGCAAGAGTATGTTTGTAAATTGAAAAAATTGCCTCATTTGCATTAAAATTTAATGCATAATCTTTCCAATTTCCATTAGAAACTCCAATAGAGTAACAATTTAAGATTTTACTTAATTCTGCCTTTGAAAAATATAATTTATGATTGTTTGAAGAAGAACTAGATGATACTGAACGCATGATTTAATATACCAAAAAATATATGCCTGTAAATGCTACAAATGATAAATTAGGATGGTTAGCTCCCAGTTTTAATCTTCTGGACATAAGTGAAAATTATATCTCTTTGGATCAATTAAAAGGAGATAACGGCACAGTGATAGCTTTTATATGCAACCACTGCCCTTATGTTATTGCAATAGCAGACAGATTAAGTTTTGAAGCAAAAGAATTAAAAAAATTATCAATTAATATGATCGCTATTATGTCAAATGATGCTGAACAATATCCCGAGGATTCTTTTGATAACATGAAGTTGTTTGCAAAAAAATATGATTTTGAATTTAGTTATCTCTATGATGAAACTCAGGAAGTAGCTAAAAGTTATGGAGCAGTGTGTACGCCAGATATTTTTGGATTTAATAGCTCACTTGAACTAATGTATCGAGGAAGAATTGACTCTGGTGTAATGAACTCTGATACTAAAAAAATTGATAGAGAATTATTTTTTGCAATGAATAAAATCAAAAACGAAGGAGTAGGGCCAATAGGCCAACTTAATAGTTTTGGATGTTCAATTAAATGGAAAACTAATGAATAATACAAATATAACTAAAAATAACTTTTTAAAAGTAATCTCTACTTTTGCTAAAGATAATTTAAAGACTATCATCATTTCGTTATTAATAATTTTTTTAATTTTTTTAATTTATCAAGGTTATTCGTATTATGAAAAAAATAAATTAAATAAATTAAGTATTTCGTATTTTGAAAACAAAGATATTGAAGATGAATTAACACAAATATCTGAGCTTAATTCTATTAGTAAAGAAAATGGCTTTTATTCATTATTATCAAAATTAGAACTAATTAATAAACATATTGAAAAAAATGAATTTGATAAATCCATTGAATTATACAATGAAATATTATCTCTAAAAAATTTAGATAGTAATTATATTGCTGTAATCGCTATTAAAGGTGCTTATCAATTAGTTGATTTAGCTATTAAGTATAATAATAATGAATATATCAATGTAATTAATAAGTTCATTTCATTAATCGATGATAATTTAGACAACTACCAAGGTAACAAAAATGAATTATTGTATCTTACTTCAATTTTATCTCTTAATGATGACTCCTCTTATAAAAATAATTCAGAGTTATTAACTTTATACGAGAATATTATAAGTAACGATAATATTTCATCTTCAATTAAAGAAAGAGTCAAAAAAATACATGAGTTCTACATCTTTATTTAAATTTTTTTTTTTAATTCCATTAATTACTATAATCTCTTGCCAGTCCGTCGAAAGGGTTATAGATCAAAATTTCAATAATGAAACAAAAATTCCAGAAATTAAAGATATTGAGAAAGTTGATAATATTTTTTTAGGTTCGTCAATTCCTTTAAATAATTTTGAAAAAGTTATTAATCTTTCAGGCGTAAAACATTCAAAAAATAGTAATTCTAAACTCAAAACTTTCTTTTTCGATGACAAATTTTACACATTAAACTCAAATTCAGAACTTTTTATAAATAATTCTAGTGATGGTGAGTTGATTAACAATTATTTTTTACACGAAAATACAGATGAAGATAATCTAGTATCTAATTATATGTTTAATAATCACTTTTTACTGGGTTACAGTTCAGGGAAAATTATAAAGGCGGGATTAGATGGTGCAATTATCTGGTCATTTAATAATAAAAAAATTTTTAACTCTTTTTTATACTTAGTTGATGATCTAATCATTGTTTTTTATGGAGATGAAATATTAGGTTTGAGTATTGAAGATGGAGAATTACTATGGTCTGAAAGCTATAGAGATTTACCAATAATTCAAGCTAAAGGAGGTCAGTTAGTTAATTTTTTTAATGATATTTACTTTATTTTACCAAATGGCAGACTTGGATTAATAGATTTAAATCTTGGTGAAAAAAATTTAAATAAATTTGTTAACTTAGAAATTCAAAACTCTATCAATAATGCAAAAGATAAAATACATATATTTAAAAATTATCTGGTTTATCTTGATGAGGGTGAATTTCTTTATACTTATGATTTGCTAACTAATGAATTTTTGTTGGAGAACTTTAAAATAAATTCATCAACTTCAAATGCTTTTTTTAACAACACTTTAGTAATTAAAAATGAACAGTATTTAGAAGCTATAAATATTTTTAATGGAAAGTCTTTTTGGATGACTGAGACTAAACTTAAACGAGACTCAAAAATTTTAAAAATAAAAAATATAAATGAAAGTTTATCATTATTTACAGATGAAGGTAAAATAATAATAATAAAAAAAGATGATAATAGTGAAATATTAGATTTAAAAATAAAAAATATAGATTCATTTTATTTTTTAAATAATAAAGTTATTGCCATCCAAAAAAATGGAAAAATTGGTGTTTTCTAAAGATGAAGTATTTATTAATTGGTCAACCCAATGCTGGGAAAAGTTCAATCTATAACAAATTGACGTCAGCAGAAAATATTATTCATAGAGTTGAAGGAACAACAAGAGATTGGCATTCAAGTAAGATTAAAGGTTTAAATTATTCTATTATTTATGACTCTCCAGGAGTTATTATTAATGATAATAAATCCTCTAAAATCCATTTCTCAAATATCTTACCTGATGTTGATATTTTTCTCTATGTTGTTGATCTAAAAGGAAGAAATGATGCAATAGATAGGGAGTCAATAAATCAATTAAGGAAGTTTAATAAAAAAATTATTTTACTCATAAACAAAGATGATAATTTAGATGAAAATTCTAATTTTTTAAAATCAGGTTTTGAAAAAATTTTTTTTATGTCATGTTCTCATAATCATGGCTTTGATAAACTATATGAGTATTTTGAAAATAACGATCATGGAACAATTAGTGAAGATAGGATTGACTATTCAATAGCAATATATGGCAAACCTAATGCTGGCAAAAGTACTCTTGCTAATTCACTTTTAGGTTTTGAGAGAATAGTTACAAGCAATCATGCAGGAACTACCTCAGATGCTGTAGAGGCTACATATAAATTCAAAAATACTAACTTTAAATTAATAGATACTGCTGGAATTTTTAAAAAAAACAAAATTGATGATAAGTCTATTAACTTTGTAGCTATAAGAAAATCTTTGAATTTAAAAGAACAAATTGATTTAAGTCTAGTTTTAATAGACTCAATTGACGGTTTTGATACTCAAATTAAGAAAATTTTAAAAATCTTAATTAATCAATCTAAAAATATAATAATAGTTTTTAATAAGATTGATAAAATACATACTAAAAATAAATTTTCTAGGGAAATGTTGTTATTTATTAAAGAAACCTTTTCCCAAATAAAAAATATATCTACATTGTTTATTTCTGCAAAAAATAAAAATGATGTATTAAAATTAAAAAAAATTATTTATGAAAAATCAAAAGTAGAAAATAAAACTATTTCTACTAGCAAATTAAATGCCTTTTTAAAAAAATCATCTTTGGAATATCCCCATCCTCTTATCAATGGTAAATCTGTCAAGTTTAAATATGCAGTTCAAATTTCTAATTCCCCTTTATCAATAAAAATTTTTTCTAATTTTTCTAAACAAATTAAAAATAGTTATAAAAATTATCTTATTAATAAAATAATTGAAACATTTGATATTAAAGACTCAAAAGTAAATTTATTTTTTTCTGCTTCTAAAAATCCTTTTAATTAGTCAGAATTTAAATTTTCATTATAAAAAATGTTAGTCAGTAAGTTACTATTAAATGTATTTAATTCTTGAAGTAAGAATGAATTTTCTAATAAAAAATTTTCTAGATTATCTAAAAATTCAAAATTATTTATTCCATAAATTACTGTACTAAAAATTATATAATTAAATATAAAACCAAATAAAAATCCAAAAATCTTATCAATTATTTTTCCTAAAATTTGTGTATCAAGATCTGAGGAAATTATTTTTCTTAATTTCTTTAGTATAAAAAGTGAAATAAGAAAAATAACTGGTATTGAAAATAAAGTTGATATTAAATTTGTAATTTGCTCATAATTTTTAAATAGATCTATGTTTAAAAGTTGTTTATTTAGAAAATCTGATAAATCAGTATAAAAGTAAATAGTTATTAAAATAGAGCCTATCCAAGTTAGCAAACCTAAAATAGAGCTTATAACACCTTTCCAAAAACAAAATATAACTAAGATTGATCCGATAGTTATAATGATATGGTCAATGGGAAAAGTTAAGTTTTCAATCATATTTAAAATATATAAGAATTGATGGTAACAAAATCATTACTCCTAACATTGCGAATAGCATTGCCATTGCTGTGAATATACCGAACAATACTGTAGGTATAAAGTTTGAGAAACTTAAAACAGAAAAACCTAATGCTATAGTAATTGATGTTGTTAACACAGCTAAACCTGCTGATGAGTTTGTTAATTTTATTGAATCCATTAATTCATGTTTTTTCTTAAATTCTTTAAAACGATACAAATAATGAATAGTGTTGTCTACAGCAATACCGATAGTTATTGCTGCTATTGTTATTGTCATTATATCTAAAGGAATTGATAAATAGCCTATAATTCCTAATATTAAAGATGATGCTAAAATATTAGGTAGTATACCTATTATGCTTAATTTTATTGATTTAAACAAAATAATAAACATGAAGAAAATGATTAGCACTACAAAGCCAAGTGATTTAATTTGAGAATCAAATAAAGAATCTAACATATTATTATACAAGACTAACAATCCATTTACTCTAAAATTATCAACATAAGGGCTGTCATAAGTATTCAAATAAGCTTTGATTTCTTTTATTAAATTTGCTCTGCTTATATTTCCTGAGTCTTTTATTCTTGCTGTTATTTTTGCCATGTTTTCATCTATAAGTAAGTAAGGATAAATAAGATTTTTTTTATAATCCTCGGGTATTTCATTATAAATTACTGATAATTCAAACATATCTAATGGCTTTTTATTAATTAAATTTGCCATATCAATTAGAGAAACTATTGACTGAACTTTACCAATCTCTTTTCTTTTGTCTAAATAATTATGGATATCATTTATTACATCTATTTTTTCTTCTGTGAACCAAATTATATTCTGATCACTTACAAAAATATCTCCGTCAAACATATCTTCATCTCCAAAAATATCTTCATCGTTACTATCTAAGTTGTCAAAATTTTCTAAGTCATCTGAGTCACTAAAATTAATAATTATATCTAATGGAGTAGTGCCTCCTAACTCCTCATCAATTAATTTCATACCTTTGTAAATTTCAGTATTTTTTTTAAAGTAGTTTATAAAACTATTTTCTACATTTAAATTTCTTAACCCCACAAAAGAAAATAAGAATAAAATTAAACTTGCAAATATAATAATTTTATTAAAATTTTTAACAAGTCTAGAAAAGAAATCTTTAAATTTTAGAAAATTGTTATTTCGTTTTAAATTATTTGAAGCTACAATAAGCATCAGAGGTAGAATTGTAAAAGAGCAACAAAATGATATTGTTAAAGCAATAATCATAATAAATCCAAAATCAACTATTGGCTTTATGTCAGTTATAGCTAAAGATCCAAATGCAACAATAGTTGTTAAAGTTGTATAAAAACAAGGCCAAAACATTTTAGAAAAGGTGATTTGAATTTTGAATTTTTTTTCTTTGTCTAATAATCTGTAATAATTAATTATATGTATGTTCATTGATACAGACAAAATAAATACCAACGATGCAAAATTTGAAGATACAGCAGTAACTTCAATTTGTAGAAATGAAATTATTCCAAAAATAACAAAAACTGCATATAAAGAGCTAAACAAGCAAATGATAACAAATTTAATTTCTTTAAATATAAAAAATAAAACTAAAATAATAATCAATGTCACTAAAAAACTAAAAGTAACTATATCTTTCTTAACAAAATTGATGACATCGTTAGCAATCAGTTCAATACCGCCTAAGTAATATTCATTATTATCCTCTATTTTATTAACTACGTTTCTTATATCTGAAATAAGTATATTTCTTTGAGCGTCGTTAGCTTTCTTTATATTTAAAAATTCTTTTCTAGAAATGTTAAGTGAATTTAAATCAACTCTTGCTTTTTCCATTTCTAAATTTTTTTCTAAATATATTATCAGTGAAAAAACATTTGATTTATTATTAACTATTTGGTCCTTGTATATTGGATTATTTGAGAATTCTTTCAAAACGTCACTTATATTGTACTTTGAATTTTTTAATGTTTCTATGTTATCTGCACTCAACGTATTAAGTGAAGCATTATTCAAAAATAATATTGGTGCATCAATAAAACTAAATACTCTATTTACATTTTTAATTTTTAATAATTCTTGAGATAATAATTGAAATTTATTTATAAATTTTTGATCTACATCTCTATTATTTTTAACTGCAAGTATTAAAAAATTTTCTGCAGTAAATAATTTATTATATTCATTAAAATATATAAAATCTAAGTCATTCTTTGCTACTAATGTATCTGACGAAGCATCAATTCTAAAATTTTTAATGTGAATTGCAGAAAAAATTATCATAAATAAAGATAATAAAAATAAAAAAGATAATCTGAATTTTGACAAATTACTGCTCCATTTAATTAATGTAAAAATAAATAGTAATGATCAATACTTTTACAATTAACAGTTAAATTCGCAATTACATATTAATGCTATTAAAATAATAATAATTTTTTTGTCAATAAAATGACTTTTTTATATCTACTCAATTAAATCATCATAATCTTTCGAAACTAAGTCACTAAATTTCGTAAAATTAGGGTCAAAATGAGCTTTAATGGTACCTATAGGGCCATGTCTTTGTTTGGCTATTATAATTTCAGCAGTATTGTGAGCTTTTTCACATAAATCACGCCATCTATTATGTCTTTCATCATATTTATCTTCTGACTCCTCAGGTTTTTTAATAGGCTCCATTCTTTCAAGATAATAACTTTCTCTAAAGATAAACATAACAACATCAGAGTCTTGTTCAATTGTGCCACTCTCTCTTAAATCAGCAAGTTGAGGTCTCTTATCTTCTCTTTGCTCAACTTGTCTTGATAATTGAGAGAGTGCAACAATTGGTATATTTAATTCTTTTGCTATTGCTTTTAATCCTCTTGTAATTTCAGATATTTCTTGCACTCTGCCATCATTCTTTTTGTTAGGACTCCCTGACATTAATTGAAGATAATCAATGATTATCAAATTAATATCATGCAATCTTTTTAATCTTCTCGCTCTCGCGCGAAGAGAAGGAATTGTTAAAATTGGATTATCATCTATAATTAAGTTTAGGCTTTCTAATTTAGAGCTTATGTTTGCAATATTTTTAAAATCATCTTTAGATAATTCAGCTTTACGCATTTTATCGCCTGAAATCTTTGATTGTTCTGCTAATATCCTTGTTGCTAATTGCTCTGAAGACATCTCTAGAGAAAAGAAAACTACCTTTCCTCCATCAGTAAGTGTTTTTTCCCCTTCTGAATTTTCAATTTCTTTAAATCTTTCTGCTGCATTAAAAGCTATATTAGTGCCAAGAGCTGTTTTTCCCATTGATGGTCTACCAGCTACTATTATTAAATCTGAATTGTGAAGACCTCCTAATTTTTTATCTAAATCTTTTAATCCTGTTGCTAAACCAGCAATTTTACCATCTCTTTTAAAAGCCTCATTTATAATATCTACAGCGTTTTTTAATGCTTCTCTAAAAAAAGAATATTTTCTATCAGTATTACCTGTTTGAGATAACTGGTAAAGTTCATTTTCTGCTTTTTCAATTAGTTCGGAACCTTCGGAATTTTCTTCATTTTGAGTTGTATCGCTTATGAGATTTTGTCCAATTGATATTAGATTTCTTTTTATATGAAGATCATATATAATTTTTCCATATTGATAAGGATTTTGGGTTGAGGGAGCAGTATCCTTAATCTGATTAAGATATTTTAAGTTGTCGAAATCAAAATCATTTGAAGGCAAATAACTTTTAAGTGTAATCGGTGAAACTAACATATTTTTGTTTAACAACATTGAGATTGTCTTAAAAATTATTTGATTATTTGGTTCAATAAAATGTTTATCTTCAAGAAAATCTGCTACTTTTTCATAATTTTTATTATCCCATAAAATTGCACCAATTAGGGCTTGCTCAGCTTCAATATTTGAAAAAATCTCTGCTGTTTTTGAATTTTCCTTTTCTAAATTTATAACTTCATTTGTCTGCACATTTCTTTACTAATTTAAAAATTTATTTTAACAATAAATCTTATGCAGATTTAAATTTAAGTAGTTAATATCTATTTGATAAAGTGTGTATAAAACTAATTCTTATGAACATTAATTTTAATAGTTTCTTTTATATCAGTATAAGGGTTAACTATTATTTCGTGTTCTCCAATTGATCTTATTTGTTCACCAAGAACAATATCATCTGAATGAATTTTTACTTCATTTTCTTTGAGGAAATTTAGAATTTCTTTTTTTGATATAGCTCCATACAATTGACCCTTTTCATCAGCTTCTTTGCTAAATTCGATATTTAATTTTTTAATATTTTCAATTGTTTGCTTAGCTTGCTCAAGTTTTTTATTTTCAGTAATTTTAATTTCTTCTTTAATTTTTTCATAATACTCTAAGTTTTTTTTATTTTCTCTTAGAGCCATCTTATTTGGCAGCAAAAAATTTCTTGCATAGCCATCTTTAACATTTACAAGCTCACCAATTTTGCCAAGCTTTTTTACATTTGTTGTTAAAATTACTTTCATATTAATTGAAAAATTTATTAGTGTATGACATCAATGCTAAAAATCTTGCTCTTTTGATAGCTAAAGATAATTCTTTTTGCTTACCCCTAGAGACATTGGTGATTCTGCTTGGAATAATCTTACCTTTTTCGCTTATATACTTAGATAATAGCTTTGTATCTTTATAGTCAATATTTGGTGAATTTTTATTACTGAAAGGACAAAATCTTTTCCTATCCTCAAATGGGCTATTTTTAGAGTCGTCTCTATTTCTTGTTCTATTATTTTTAGTTTTTTTCATTATTTAGTTTGGTTGGTAATTCTTGATGTTGATTCACTCTAATAAATAAATGTCTTAGAATATTATCATTCTGATTTAATGTTTTTGTAATTTTTTGGATGTTACTGCCATTAATTTCAAGTTGAAAATACTTGTAGAAAGCTTTTTTAAAATTATTAATATCGTAGCTAAGATCCCTTAAGCCCCAATCTTCAGTGTTAGTAATTTTTCCTGTATTTTTTAAAATAATATCTTCAAAATTTTTAGTGTTTTGCTCTATTAAATTATTTGATAGTTCAGGACTAATAAGTAATACGGCTTCAAATTTGTTCATTTTACTCCATGGTTAAATCTTAATAAAATTAATTATCAAGAGAAGTTCTGGTTGCATATATTGATATTTTAAAATAAATCAACCATTAATGACAAGCATAGTTTTTCCGGGCCAGGGTAGTCAATTTCCAGGAATGGCAAGAGACTTTTATGATAACTTTAGAGAATTCAAAGATGTTTTTTTAGAGATAAAGGACTCAACCAAAATAAATTTGGAAAAAATTATATTTAGTGACAATCATGAACTTTTAAATACTACAAATTTTACTCAAATATCAATTTTTGCAGTCTCTATTGGAATTTACAAGACAATGGAGTCATGTTTTGGATTTGATTTTCAAAATTCAAACATAAGATACATGTTAGGTCATTCTTTGGGCGAATATTCAGCTATAGCTGCAAGTAGATCTCTTTCGATTTCTGAAGTATCTATACTTTTAAAAAAAAGAGGAGAGCTTATGAATACAGCTGTTGAGCCAAACTCAACTTCAATGGCGGCTTTGATTGGATTGAATTGTGATAAAATTGAAGATGTTATAAAAAAAAATAATTTAGAAATAGAGATAGCAAATGATAACTCGCCAGGACAAGTTGTGGTTTCAGGCTTATATCAAGATATTATAAATTCAGAAAAAATTTTTGTATCTGCGGGAATAAAAAAATTTGTAAAACTGAATGTATCTGCAGCATTTCACAGTAAATTTATGACAGAAGCTCAAGAAAATCTAAATTTGGAAATTGATAAAGTAAAATTTGTAGATCCAATTTGTTCTATTATTTCTAATTATGACGCATCAGTAAATGCAACTTCAAAAAATATAATTAACAATCTTAAATTGCAGATGTCAAATAGAGTACGCTGGACAGATAGTATTTTGGAATTAGAAAAAAATGAAGAAAATACTATTGTTGAAATTGGTCCAGGTAAGGTATTATCAGGTCTTATTAAAAGAATATCAAGAAATTTTGATATAATTTCAATTAATAATATAGAAGACTTAGAAAAAATTAAATTATTATGAAACATAAAATTTTTATAACTGGTGCATCTGGCGGTATTGGAAGTGCAATTACAAAAAAATTTCATGAAATAGGACATCATTTAATATTAACTTCTTCATCTAAAGAAAAGTTATTAAAATTAAGTGAATTGTATGGTGATCATCATGACTACTACGTTTTAGATTTGTCTGATCTCCAAAGTCTTACATCTGTGATGAATGAAATTGTTGAAAATCATCCAGATATTTCAATTTTAATTAATAATGCGGGTTTGACTTCAGATAGTCTCCTTCTGCGCATGAAATTAAATCAGTGGCAAGAAGTTATGAATACTAATCTTTCATCAAATTTTGTAATTATTAAATCCGCTTTGTCCAATATGATAAAAAATAAAAGGGGAAAAATTATTGGAATATCATCAGTCGTAGCAATATCTGGTAATCCTGGTCAGTCAAATTATGTTAGTTCTAAATCAGGTATGATAGGTTTTTATAAATCTATCGCGCATGAAGTTGCAAGCAGGAATATTAATGTTAACTTAGTCTCACCAGGTTTCATAGTTTCTCCCATGACTGATAAGCTAACAGAAGCTCAAAAAAATAAAATGCTTGAAAATATACCCATGAAAAAATTTGGAGAGCCAAATGATGTTGCAAATCTAGTTTATTTTTTATCATCTAATGAAGCATCTTACATAACTGGACAGAATTTTCATGTAAATGGTGGGATGTTAATGGTTTAAACTGTTGACATATACAGAATTAATAATTTATTAAAATCTAATAACTTTAAGGAGAAACATATGAGTGAAGTTCAAGATCAAGTTAAAAAAATAGTCATTGATCATTTAGGAATAGACGAGTCTAAAGTTACACCTGAGGCGAAGTTTATTGATGATCTAGGTGCAGACAGTTTAGATACTGTTGAGCTAGTTATGGCTTTCGAAGAAAAGTTTGGTATAGAAATTCCAGATGATGCTGCTGAAACAATACAAACTGTTCAAAATGCAATAGATTATATTGAAAGTAAAAAATAATTTTTTAACAATTAATAATGAGAAGAGTCGTTGTTACCGGAATAGGTTTACTTTCTTCTATTGGTGTTGGAAAAGAAAATGTCTGGACCAATCTTCTTAGTGGGAAATCTGGAATTAAAAAAATCAATAATTTTAATACAGATGAATTTACTTGCAAAATTGCTGGCTATATTTCTAATGATGAAAGTAATGATAATTATTTTAATATTTCCTCTCATTTAGACAATAAAGAAATTAAAAGAAATGATAGATTCATTCAATATGGCATTGTTGCAGCTAAGTTAGCTGTTGAAGACTCAGGTATTGAAAATTTATCAGACCAGGATAAATTAAACACAGGAGTAATTGTCGGCTCAGGGATAGGAGGTTTAGAAACTATCTATAACGGTTCATTAACTCTAAATAATAATGGGCCAAGAAAGTTATCACCATTTTTTATCCCATCATCTCTTATCAATTTATTATCAGGTCAAATCTCTATCAAGTATGGTTTTAAGGGCCCTAACCACTCAGTTGTTACTGCTTGCGCAACTGGAGCACATTCAATCGGTGATGCAGGGGAAATTATCAAAAGAGGTGCAGCAGATATTATGATTGCAGGAGGAGCTGAAGCAGCTGTCTGTGAGTTAGGTCTTGCAGGATTTTGTGCAGCTAGAAGTCTAAGCACTTCATATAATGATACTCCAGAGTTAGCATCAAGACCTTGGGATAAAAATAGAGATGGTTTTGTAATGGGTGAGGGGGCAGGAATAGTAGTTTTAGAAGAGCTTGAACATGCAAAAAAAAGAGGTGCTAAAATATATGCTGAACTGATTGGTTATGGGATGTCTGGTGATGCCTATCATATTACTGCTCCATCAGAAGATGGTGATGGTGGATTTAGAGCAATGAAGCAAGCTATAAAAATGGCTAATATTTATCCTGAAGATATTGATTATCTTAATGCTCATGGAACATCTACCCTTAAGGGTGATCAAATAGAGTTAAATGCTATTATGAGGTTATTTGATAAACATAAAAATTTATTTGTAAGTTCTACAAAGTCATCAATAGGCCATTTGTTAGGGGCAGCTGGAAGTGTTGAGTCAATTTTTTCTATTTTAGCAATAAATAATTCAGTAGCACCAGGAACATTAAACTTAGAAGATCCAATAGAATCTAATAATATTAATCTTGTAGCAAAAGTTCCAATTGAGACCAAAATTAATATTGCATTGAGTAATTCCTTTGGTTTTGGAGGAACAAATACTGCTTTACTATTTAAGAATTTTTAGTTTATTAATAATTTTTCTTTTAATATTTTCTTCATATTTATTATTTTTTAAAGAAATTAAATTAAAAAATAATAGTATTAGTATTCAAAAAAATGAAAGTGTTAAAAATATTATTGACTCAAACTTTGAAAATTTAAACTTTATTGAAATAATTTTTTCAGAATTTTTTTTGTTGATACATTCAAAATATATTCAAAACATTCATTATGGTAGGTTTATTATTCCAGATAATCATAATTTAATAAAAATTATTTCAATTATATCAAAACCTTCTAACTTTATTTTAAAATTCACAATTATTGAAGGTTGGGATAAAAACAAATTAACTAAATTACTAGATTCCTTTTTTGCAGAATTTAGAGACATTCGATATAAGGAAATTTTAGCTGATACATATTATTTGCAATCATATGAAACATTTGACCAATTCTTGGAAAAATTAAAGAATCAAAAAAAACGAATGAAAAAAAAATATCAAGGTCACGAATTACATAATCAATACAGTTTTGACGAACTTATGATTATTGGTTCATTACTTGAGAGAGAAGGAAAAGATAATTTAGATAAAAAAATGATTTTTTCAGTTATTCAGAATAGATTAGAAAAAAATATGAAATTGCAAATAGATGCTTCCACCATTTATGCAATTACTAATGGAAACTATGATTTAGACAGGGATCTTCTAATTAATGATCTTAAAATTAAACATCCATATAATACTTATTATATTAAAGGCCTTCCTCCAGGACCAATTTCTTATGTGGGAAAAAAAACAATGGAATTAATTTATGAAAATTATAAAAGTAATTATTTATATTATTTTTATAATAATATTGAAGGTAAACATATTTATTCAGAAACATATGATGAGCATAGAAGGAAATTAAGTGAATATCGAAATAAAAAATAAAATAATAATAATCTCTTCCCCATCAGGTGCTGGTAAAACTACATTATGTAAAATGTTATTAAAAAAAATTAATAATATTATTTTGTCAATTTCCTATACTTCTAGAAGTAAAAGATTGAATGAAGTAGATGGAAAAGATTACTACTTTGTGTCGAAAGAAAAATTTACAAAACTTGAAAAAAAAAATTATTTCATTGAATCTTGTAACAATTTTAATAATTATTATGGTTCACCAATAAAAAACATTAAAAAAGCAAATCTATTGAACTGCAATATTCTATTTGATATTGATTGGAAAGGTGCAAGAAAGATAAGAAAAAAATTTAAAAAATCTGACATTATCGATATTTTTATTTTACCTCCCACAGTAAAGGAATTACGAAAAAGACTAGTTAAGAGGGGAAGGGATACAAAAAAAGAGATAGCACTAAGACTTTCCTATGCTTTAGAGGAAATTAAACATTATAATGAATATGATTATGTTTTAATAAATCAGAATATACATAATACATTAAAGGATATAATTGATATTATAAAGTATCATGAGCTCATTAAAAATAATGATAAATTGCTAAATAAAAAACTAAAAAAACTTATAAATTTCTAAAAGTTCATTAAAATTTAACTCTTCAACTCTTTTATTTAATATTTCTTTATTTATTGAAGAAATATGAGGTATTTTATTTTTTAATCTTTTTCTTTTGTTACCAAAAATAATATTTAAAAAATTAAAAAGTTTTTTTTGATCTATATTATTTTTCTTAAGTTTAAATTCTACTACTTTAGATTGCACTTTAGGTTTTGGATAAAAAACCTTATTACTTACATCAAATAAGACTGTGTATTCACAGCAAATTTTTATTATGAATTTATACTTATTAATTTTTTCTTTTCTATAATCAAATTTTATAGCTAATTCTTTTTGTATCATACAAATTAAATTTTTTATATTTTTATTATAAAATATTAATTTCATAATTATTTTAGTACTAATATTGTAGGGAAGATTTGAAATAATTTTGAAATTTTTTAATTTTGTAAAATCGTATTTTAATACATCATTATTTATTATTTCCATTCTTTCTTGATTTTTAAATTTATTTTTAAGAAATTTGAATATCTCCAAATCTTTTTCTATTATGATCAGTTTTTTTGGTTTTTTTCTTAAAATATGATCTGTCATACCTCCATATCCTGGGCCAATTTCAACTATATTTTCGTCTTTAATATTAGTTTGTTTTATAATTTTTTTTATTATGTTTTGATCAATGAGAAAGTTTTGACCTAGAGATTTTTTTGGCTCTTTCATTTTTCTTTCTGTTTAGAGATATTTTTTTTAATAACTTAAAACTATTGAATACTCCTTTGGGAGATATTTTTTTATTTCCTACCATATCGTAAGCTGTTCCATGATCAGGTGAAACTCTAATTATATCTAAATTTGAAGTAAAATTAACTCCTGAGTAGTTAGAAATAATTTTAAATGGGATAAGTGCTTGATCATGATAAGTAAATATAAAACAATTATATTTTTTTAAATTTTTTTTATTAACTATCGCATCTGGGGAAATTGGTCCATCAACTTCTATTTTTAACTTATTAAGTTTCTTTATTATTGGCTTAAGTAAAATATCATCTTCTTGACTAATAATTCCATTTTCACCACAGTGAGGATTTATTCCAGCCATTATAAATTTTGGTTTTTTTATTCCAAAGTCTGTAATTATAGTTTGATTTAAACTTTTAATTTTTTTAAGAAGTTTATCAGTTTGCTTAAGCTCGCTGGATACTTTTTTAAGTTCCAAATGTATTGTTAATGGCACAAAATAGATATTATTATAAGCAAAAATCATATTTGAAATTTTCTTTCCATCTTTTTTAGTAAAGAAAGTAGTCTGATCTATAAATTTTGAATTAAGTATATTTATTTTTTTTTTATTAATCGGAAGAGTAACCAAGCCTTGAAAAAATTTATTTTTTACTAGATTATAAC
>CACIRR010000008.1 GCA_902589095.1 uncultured Alphaproteobacteria bacterium
TTTTTTATCATTTAATGAGTCTTCTAGTTTTGATATTTATGAAAATGAAAAAGATTTTGTGAATCTTGTACTATTTAAAAACACTGGAATATCTATTCCTAAAAATACTTTAATAAACTCGAAATTCAATAAAAATGTATTGTTGATTGAAATCCAGTATAAAGACAAAGAGTAAATATTGAAAAATTAGAAAATGGAATAATATAAAAGAGATGATTGTTTTTAATTTGATTTGTTCTAAATGTGAGTATGAATTTGAAGGTTGGTTTGATAACAGCTCAGCTTTTGAAAGTCAGAAAAACAGGAAACTCATAAATTGCCCTAATTGTGAAAGTAGTAAAATTAAAAAAACACTTGTTGCTCCAAACGTTGGAAAAAAAAGTAATTCGAAAAAAACAACAAATAAAAAAACTATAGCCAGCAATATTAATAAAATAAAAAAAATAGTTGAAGAAAATTTTGATTATGTTGGTGATCAATTTACTGAAGAAGCAAAAAAAATCAAGTATGGTGAAAAAGAGGATAGACCTATATATGGTGAGGCCACAATCGAACAAACTAAAGAGCTAATTGATGAAGATATTAGTATTACACCACTTCCATTTCATTCAAGTAAAAAAAATAATTAAGCTAATTTACAATTACAAAAATAATTTACACTAGTATTTTGAGATAGTTGCCATTTATTTTTAAGAGGCTGATATTCTAAGCCTTTAAAATTTATATTTTTAAAATTATTCTTTATTAAAATATATTCTAGTTCTTCTGGTTTAATGAACTTATGATATGTGTGCGTATTACTTGGAATCCATTTGAGATAATTTTCAGCTAAATCAATAGTAAGAAATTTGGAAAGAAGATTTCTATTAATAGTGGACATGATAAGTATTCCTTTTGGATTGAGATTTAATTTAATTTTTTTTACAAAAGATTTCCAATTTGATAAATGCTCTAAAACCTCAAAAATTACTATCACATCAAACTTAGAATTTATTTTTTCATTCTCAAAATTTAGTTTTTTATAATTTATTTTAAGATTATTTTTATCTGCATGAATTTTGGCGGCATTAATGTTATCTTTTACAAAATCTATTCCTGTTACATTAGCTCCTAATTTATACAAACCCTCAGATACTAAACCTCCTCCACATCCTAAATCTAGAATTGAGATTTTATTCAGTGTCTTTTTATTAATTACATCTTGAACATATTTAATTCTAATGGGTTGTATTTCATGTAAAATTTTAAATTTGCCATTTTTTAACCACCACTCACTAGCTAAGTCTGAAAAATGATCAAATTCGCTTTTTTTTAATTTAAAATTCATCTTAAATCTTGTTTTTTATACTAATAATAATAATACCCAAGTAGATTTAATAATTAAAATATCAATGAATATAGTTGTAATGAAATTTGGTGGTACTTCAGTTGCTGGAACTGAAAAAATTAATAATATTGCTAAAATAGTTAAATCTGAATTTAAAAATAATAGATTAATTGTTGTTTTATCAGCGATGGCAGGTGAAACAAATAAGTTACAAAGTTACCTGGATGAATTTAAAGCGCAAAATTCAATTGAGAGTGATTTAGTTTTAACATCTGGAGAGCAGGTAACAATTGGATTATTATCCGCTGCTTTGAATAATATCGGAGTTAGGTCTTTACCATTGCTTGGTTGGCAAGTTCCAATATTGACTGATGAGAATTATGAGAAAGCTAAAATCCTCCAGATAGATAAAAAAAGAATAAAAGAATATTTTGCAGACTATGATGTTATTGTTCTTGCAGGATTTCAAGGTGTTAATTTAAGTGGAAGAATTACTTCCCTTGGTAGGGGAGGGTCCGACACTACAGCTGTTGCAATTGCATCAGCTATAGATGCTGAGCGATGCGATATTTATACAGATGTGGATGGAGTATTTACGACAGATCCCAACATTGAACCAAATGCAAAAAAAATACCTAAATTATCATATGAGGAAATGCTTGAAATGGCATCTACAGGAGCAAAGGTTTTGCATACAAGATCTGTAGAACTTGCCATGAAAAATAATTTGACTTTACAGGTCTTATCTTCTCTAACAAAAAAAAATGGAACCTTTATAATTGATGAAAAAGAATTGATAGAAAAAGAAATTGTTAGTGGTGTAAGCTATAGCAGAAATGAAGCAAAAGTAACTATATCTGGCATCCCAGATAAGCCTGGCATTTCTGCAAAAATATTTGGATTAATGACAGAGAACAATATTAATGTTGATATGATAGTTCAAAATATTTCTCAAGATGGTGTTTCTGCAAATATTACATTTACTATTAATCAAAAAGATCATGATTTAACTAAATCAGTAATAGAAAAAAGCAAAAGTACTCTAAATTACAAATCGTTACTTTTAGATAAAAAAGTGGCAAAAGTTTCGGTTATTGGAATGGGGATGATGTCTCAAGCTGGTGTAGCAGAAAAAATGTTTAAAACACTTGCTAAAAATGTGATTAATATTCTTGCCATTTCAACTTCAGAAATTAAAATTAGTGTGTTAATTGATGAAAAACACACAAATATTGCTGTAAAATCTCTTCATGAAGTTTATAACTTATAAAAAAATATTTCTATGGACTCAATAGGTCAAAAATTAAAAAAAACACGTAGATTAAAAAACTTAAAAATATCGGATGTTTCTAAAGAACTAAGAATTTCTAGGGAAATTCTAAAAAATTTTGAAACAGACAATATACAAGATGATGTAAATATAGTTTTTTTAATTGGTCATTTAAGATCATATTGTGGTTTTCTTGGCTTAGATCAAACAGAAATACTAAGACAATTTAAGGATAGTCAAATTAGAACTGACAAATTGGACCTTGAAATTAAAAGACCAGTAGATGATAAAAATTTTTTATTTTCAAATAAGTTGATTTCATTTGCTTTAATAATAACAATTTTCTCTTCATTTTATTTCTTATTTATAGAAGTTGATAAAACTAAAAGAGAATATGCTTTAATTCCAGACTTGCCTGAAAATTATATTGCTACAATCGAAAAAGCAAATATGATTTCGTCGAGCAAAATCAAAATAAATGAAAAAAATGAAAATGATAATCTTGCTAAACTGGATACAACACCAAACTCATCTAGTGCAATAGCTTCGTTATCAAAAAATGAAGAAAATAAATCTATCATTACACTTAAATTTTTGAATGATACTTGGGTACAATTAAGAGATGTAAATGATGAAATTATTTTAAGTCAGCTTATGAATAAAAATGATGAGTATTCATATGATGTTGATTTAAATTATTCTATTACTTCAGGTAATGCAGGACACATTATGGTTTTAATTGATCAGACAGTTAGAGGAAAAATTGGAAAAAAGGGTGAAGTAGTTGACTCTTTGGTTTTGAATAAAGAATTCATTAATTAGCCTTATGCTAAGGTCATACCAAAAAATCCAGAGAAGAAAAACGCGTGTAGTAAATGTTGGTGATGTATTAATTGGAGGTGATAACCCAATATCAGTTCAAACCATGACTAATACATTAACTATTGATACTAAATCTACTATTAAACAAATTGAAAAAGTTGTTAAAGCTGGTGCAGACTTGGTTCGTGTATCAATACCAGATAAGGAATCTTCACAAAGCTTAAAACAAATTGTTAGAGAGAGTAAAATTCCAATTATTGCTGACATTCATTTTCATTATAAAAGGGCTATAGAGGCAGCTAAAAATGGAGCTAGTTGTCTTAGAATTAATCCTGGTAATATAGGTTCTGAAGAAAAAGTGAAAGAAGTTATTCAAGCAGCTAAAGATAACAATTGTTCAATCAGAATAGGTGTCAATGGTGGGAGTCTCGAAAAAAGAATTTTAGAAAAATATTCTGAACCAAATCCAGAAGCACTTATTGAAAGTGCTCAAAATAATATGAAAATATTAGAAGATAATGATTTCTTTAACTTTAAAATTAGTGTTAAATCTTCTGATATCTTCATGGCAATTAGGGCATATGAAGGACTTTCAGAAATTTGTGATTATCCTCTTCATCTTGGAATTACGGAAGCAGGTGGTAAAAGAACAGGTTCTATAAAATCCTCAATTGGTATGGGTAATCTTTTATTAAGTGGAATTGGTGACACAATAAGGGTCTCTCTCTCTGACGCGCCTGAAGAAGAAGTAAAAGTTGGTTTTGAAATATTAAAGAGTTTAGGAATTAGAAACAGAGGTGTGAAAATAATTTCTTGCCCTTCGTGCGCAAGACAACAATTTCAAGTTATTGAATTAGTAAAAAAATTAGAAAAATCTCTTGAGGATATAGTAAAGCCAATCACTGTTTCGATTATAGGGTGTGTTGTGAATGGTCCTGGTGAAGCAAATATGACAAATATTGGAATCACTGGTGGTGGCAACAACACTCATATGATTTATGTCGATGGAAAAAAAGATCATATTATCAAAGACAGAGATTTAGCTCCTTATCTGGAAGATATAATTAGAAAAAAAGCTGAAAAAAGTAGTATATAGCAAAGTATGAAAATTAAACCTGTTAGAGGAACACACGATCTGTTTGGCAAAGAAGTAAGAAAGTTTAATTTCATTGTTACTGAGGTTAAAGAAATTGCTAGAAAATTTGGGTTTGATGAAATGATAACTCCTATTTTTGAAAATTCAGAACTATTTAAAAAACCCTTAGGTGAGCAAAGTGATGTAGTTTTAAAAGAAATGTATACTTTTAAAGACAGGAATGAAGACGAATTAACCTTGAGGCCTGAATACACAACTCCAATGATAAGATCAGCTATTTCCAATGGTCTTTTAAATAATTTGCCTTCTAAATTTTTTGGAACAGGACAAATGTTTCGCAGGGAAAGACCTCAAAAAGGAAGATATAGACAATTCAATCAAATTAATTTTGAAAATTTTGGAACTGATGATTTTTTTGCAGATATAGAGATGATAAATTTAGCCAATCAACTTCTAAAAAAAATTTTACCTAATAATCAAATTACTCTGCATATAAATACCTTAGGAAGTAGAGAAAATTTGCAAAATTATAAAAAAGTTCTCTCAAAATACTTTAAAGATCATCAAAATTCGCTGTCAATAGAAAGTAAAAGCAAAATTGAAACAAATCCTTTGAGAATATTAGACTCAAAAAATATTCAGGATAAAGAAACAGTTTTGCAATCTCCGAAACTTATTGAGTTTTTATCACAATCAGATCTTAAATCATATGAAGAGATCAAAGATTGCTTGAAGGACCTAAACATATCAATTTCTGAAGATTTAAATCTTGTTCGAGGATTAGATTATTATTGTCATACAGTTTTTGAGTTTAAAACTGATGCAATTGGTAGTCAGGATACGCTTATCGGTGGTGGAAGATATAATGGTCTAATAAAAACTCTTGGTGGTAAAGATATTCCCGGTATAGGCTGGGCTGGGGGCATTGAGAGGATAATGCTATTACTGAATGATGTTAATGTTATTACAGAAGATATTCATTTGTGTATCAAAGACCCCAGTTTAAAAAAACATGCATTAAAAATATATGACTATTTAACAAAGAATAATTTTTCAGTTTATTGGAACTATAAATATAATCTTAAAAAATCTTTATCTCTAGCAAGTGAAAAAAAAGTAAAATATGTCATAATAGTTGGAGAAGAAGAGAAAAAACATAACAATTACATTCTCAAAAATTTATCTAATGGTGAGCAAAAAGCTCTTAACTTAAACGATGTATTAAATCACATTAAATGATTAATTTTGAAAAGCAGTTTGATAATATAGAGTCAAAATTTAAAGAAATTGAAAATAATTTAAATAGCCAATCTAATTTAGACACTGATAAGTTAATAAGATTAAATAGAGAATATGCTGAGCTTACTCCTATTGTTGAAACAATAAAAAAATATAAAAATGATAAAAAAGAGATAGGTGAGTTATTAAAACTAATTGAAGACAATGATCCTTCTATTAAAGATATGGCCGAAACCGAATTAAAAGAAAAAAAGAAATCTATAGAAGTTTTGGAGCAAGATTTGATGAGGCTTTTAATTCCAAAAGATGAAAATGACAAAAAAAACTCTATTTTGGAAATAAGGGCAGGAACAGGAGGTGATGAGGCTTCTCTATTCGCATCTGATTTATTTTCAATGTATCAAAGATTTTCAGATTTAAACAATTGGAATTTTGAAATTTTATCAATTTCTGAGACTGGTTTAAAAGGAATAAAAGAAGTTATTTGTAATATTTCGGGGTACAATGTATTTTCAAAATTGAAGTTTGAGTCAGGTGTACATCGAGTTCAAAGAGTTCCAGCAACAGAAAGCAGTGGTCGCGTTCATACTTCAGCCGCAACTGTTGCTGTTTTGCCTGAAGCTGAAGAAGTAGATATTAATATTGAAGAAAAAGATTTAAGAATAGATGTGTTCAGATCTAGTGGGCCCGGGGGTCAGTCTGTCAATACCACAGACAGTGCTGTGAGAATTACTCATATTCCATCAGGCATAGTTGTTTCTCAGCAGGATGAAAAATCACAACATAAAAATAAAGCCAAAGCACTTAAAATTTTAAGATCAAGAATACTAGATAATGAAATTCAAGAAAAAAATAAACAGAGGTCTCAAGATAGAAAAAATCAAGTTGGAACTGGAGATCGTTCAGAAAGAATAAGGACTTATAATTTTCCCCAAGGTAGAGTATCTGATCACAGAATTAACTTAACTCTATATAATCTAACAGAAATACTAGAAGGTAATTTAAATGAATTAATAAATCCGTTAATAGCTAATGAAGAAACTAACAAATTAGCTGATCTTGGAAATGAGTGATTTTATTTCTGTAAATTTAAAAAAATTAAAAGATAATAAAATTTCAAACCCAGAAATTGATTTAAGAATATTACTGAATTATTCAAGATGTTGTGAGAATGAGATTATCCTCAGTAACTTTAAAACAGAACAAATAGATATTAAAAAATTTAATTTATTATTAAATAGAAGAATTTTGAAAGAACCTATATCAAAAATTATAAATAGGAAAAGTTTTTGGAAGGATGATTTTTATGTAAACAAATATGTTTTAGATCCTCGACCAGAAACAGAAGGTATAATTGAGGAGTCTATAAAAATATTTAAAGATAGTAAAGCTCATTTTAAAATTTTAGATATTGGCACTGGATCAGGAGCAATAGCTATATCTTTAGCAAGAGAGTTTGAAAATGCCGAAATTGTTGCAATAGATATATCTGAAGATGCTATAAAAGTTGCAAATAATAATATAAAAACCAAAAAATTAGATAAAAGAATTAACTTAAAAAAAACTTCGTTTGAAAATATTGAAGATAATTTTGACTTGATAGTCTCTAATCCTCCTTATTTAACACTAAATGAAATAAATAATATCTCTGATGAAATTAGAAATTTTGAACCTTTAATCGCGTTATTTGGTGGAGAAAATGGTTTAGATTTTTACCAAGAATTTTCTAAACAAATATATAATAAACTGAAGAAAGGTGGCTATTTAATATTAGAAATTGGAGCGACTCAGTTTAGCGATTGTAGGGAAATTTTTAGGGATTCTGGATTAAATTTCTTAAAAAAAGAGCAAGATTTGCAAAAAAAAGATAGAATTATGATCTTTTCAAAGTTATAGGGTGTATAGAAAAGAAAATAATAATTTAAAAATATTAAATTTAGAATTTTCACAAAAAAAATAACTACACACTATGTATACCAAGAAAAATGGTCGAATGACCTATAAATCAAATAGAAGACCTAATTTCAAGAGGAATAATAATTATGTTCCTAAAAACAGAAACAAAGGTAACATCACACAGCAGTATAATAAATATTTAAAACTTGCAAAAGATACCTTTAGTTCAGGTGATAGAATTCAAGCTGAGTATTATTATCAATTTACTGATCATTATTATCGGTTGATGGTTGAATTAGGAATTAATTTAGAAGATCAAGATGCAACTGATGAAACTAAATCATCTAACAATGAAAATTTAACTGTCGATGAAATTAAAGACAATTCTAGTCAAGAAGACTCAAAATTGGTGGATGATAATACTAAAGATGAAGATGTCGATGAATCTATCGAGTCAGTTCCATTTATTTCAGAGCCTGTAAAAAAGAAAAGGACAAGAAGTCAAAAATAACTATTCATATAAGTTATTTAAATGATTAGCTAATATAGTTTTATATTCTTTTTCAAATCTGTTTAGTTCCTCTCCATTTAAAATTTTACCCGAAGGTAGTTTTAAGGTTAGTGGATTAATTTGCTTATTCTGATAAATTATTTCATAGTGAAGATGAGGCCCGGTTGATCTACCAGTGTTTCCCACATATCCAATTACCTCACCTTGATTAACCCTTACACCTTTGCTAATTCCTTTTTTATAACTATTTAAATGAGCATAAGCTGTTTTATATTCGTTATTGTGACGAATTCTTATGTATTTTCCATATCCTCCATTTCTTCCAACATATTCAATAATACCATTACCTCCCGCATAAATAGGTGTACCAATCGGCGCGGCAAAATCTATTCCTTTATGCATTTTGTTAAAACCTGAGATTGGATGTTTTCTCATCCCAAAATTAGAGGATATCTTTGCACCATCAAGGGGTGTTTTAAGTATAGATTTTTTTACATTTTTACCTTCTCTATTAAAATAATCTATAAAACCTTCATTTGTTAAAAATTTAAAATATTCTAAACTATTTTTTCCAATTTCAATTTTAGCATAATCAATATCTCCAACAGAAAAATCTGATGCATTTTCAACATATGTTTTTTTGTAAGAGATAGAAACAACTGTATCTTTCTTTATATCTCTTTGAAAATCTAAATCAAAACTAAACAGTTGGATTAACTTAACTAATATTTCATTAGGAACATTACTTTTGATACCATCTGCATAAAGTGAATTAGTAATAACATATTCTTTTGACTCAATATCAGTTTGAGTCTTTAATTCTTTTTTAGTAACTTCAAGATTTTTTAAAAGATTAATAATTAGTATAGTTTTAAAATCCAACTCAATAATAATTTTTTTTATTATTTCATTTTCATCACTAAAAAACGAAATTTTTTGATTAACTTTTAGACCTGTAAGATCAAATTTATTATTAACTAAATTGATTATTTCAAATTTATTAAATTTAAAAACAAAATTATCTAATATTTCCGAAAAAGTTTGCCCCTTTTTTACAGTAATTATTTCTTCATTTAGATTTGTAACTGAGTTATCTATTGAGTTTGTACCCATTGATGTTGGGGCTTGGTTTTTTGCTACTCTAAAAATTTCCTTTTTTTGAATTTTTTCACTTTTAGGATCAGAAAAAATAATGTTTTTTTTTATATATAAATTCGATATGTTAGTGAAGAAGATATAAAAGCCAAAAAAAATTAATGTAAACAAGTAGATTGTTTTAAAATTTATTGGCATTGGTTAAAAATATTTAGAGTCAAAATAAATAAGAGGTTTTAGTTTATCATTGTTTATAACTTTTAATATTTTACATATAAATATTATATGATCACCTTTTTTTATTTTATCTTGTATTCTGCAATCCAGGTTTGATATGCAATTGTTTATTATAGGATTCCCATTTTCTAAAAGTTGGTAATCAATATCTTGCCAATCCGGGTTATTTTTTGCAAAGTTATCAGAAATAAATTTTTGTTTTTTACTCAAAACATTAACTGAAATAAATTTAGTATTTTTAAAAATATTTAGTTTTGAAGACTTTATATCAATGGAAAATAAAACTAAAGGTGGAGAGAGCGATAGTGATGAAAATGAATTTATTGTTTTTCCATATAAAATAGAGTTTTTGCTCGTTGCAATAACTGTAATACCAGTTGCAAATTTTGATAATGTTTTTTTAAAATTTTGAGAATTAATTTTTTTCATATATCCTTTTGCATAATTATACAGTCAATCCACCTATTTTTTTTAAAACCAATTTTTTTTAATTTACCACAATTTTTGAAACCTAACTTCTTGTGAACTTTAATTGAGCCAATACTATCTATACTACCAATTACCGCTACTATTTTTTTTATATCTTTGTTTGTTTTTGAAGAGATAATTAATTGTTTCAATAATCTAAAACCTATACCTTGTTTTAGATAATTATCATGGACATAGATTGTATTTTCAAAAGCAAATCTGTAACCACTTTTATCTCTAAATTTATTTAAATACGCAATGCCAACTAAGTTTTTATCAATCATTGCAGCAAGATAAGGTAATTTCTTTTTTTTAATATTTCTATAGTTTTTTGAAAAATCACTAAGGCTAACTTTTTTTTCTTCAAAATTAGAAAAAGAGTTGTCAATATAATAATTATATATTTTTAGCGCATCTTTTAAATTCTTCTTTAAAAGAGGAGTTATAAGTAATCTCATTTAATTGCTTTTTATAGATTTATTTGTAATTTAGAATAATTAATTAATTGATATTGGGTGCGTAGCTCAGCGGTAGAGCACTGCCTCGACACGGCAGGGGTCACAGGTTCAATCCCTGTCGCACCCACCATTTTTCAATAAAATTTAATAATAATTATAACCAATATTGAAATTTTATGATACGAACTACTTTATAGATATGAAGCTTTTAATATCAGCAACTTTAATCAGTGCTTTAATTTTTCTAATAATCGATGTCATTTGGTTAAGTTTTTCAGTAAAATCTTTTTATCGACCAAATATTGGGCATCTTCTTTTAGAAACTCCTGTAATGTGGGCAGCAATATTGTTTTATTTAATTTATGTAATTGGTCTAGCAGTAGTTATAATTGAACCATCTTTAGATTATCAAAATACACAAAAGTTTTTAATTAAAGCATTTATGTTTGGTTTGGTTGCATATGGTACATACAATCTCACTAATATGGCAACAATAAAGGGATGGTCTCCTAATGTCGTTTTTGTTGATATGATTTGGGGTGGATCTTTAACTACATTTTCTTCATATTTTGGAATTCTTTTTGCAAAAAAAATTCTACTCTAGTTTTTCTAGATTATAGTAAAGCAATTTCTCTAAGATAGGATTGTTAAAAAACTCTCTTTTGTATTTTTTAATAAATTCTTCAATTATTTTTATGCCATAATCTCTTACTCCTGTTTTTCCGATTGCACTTAAGAGTGTTCGTTTACCTTGTTTTCTATCTTTTCCAGGGGTTTTGCCAATTTCTTTAAACGTATTTGTCTCATCAATAAAATCATCAGCTATTTGAAATAATGTACCAAATAAAGATCCGTAATTTTTACTAAAGTTTATTCTTTTCTCTGATTGTTTATTAATCATAAAAGGAGAAGCGAAGGAAAACTCAAATAATCTTCCTGTTTTTTTATGATACATTTCAATAATTTTTTTTTTACTGATATTTTTATTTTCATAAATCAAGTCCAAAGATTGTCCTCCAGCTAATCCCTGGTAACCTGTGCATAATGATAAATAATTAATTAATTTTATGTTTTTTTTTTCATCAATATTATTTAAGTTCCCTGATAACAATTGAAAGGCAAAATCATGTAATGCATCACCTGCTAAAATCGCTGTTGCTTCCCCAAATTTTCTATGGTTGCTAGGTTTGCCTCTTCTAAAATCATCGTTATCCATACTTGGAAGGTCATCATGAATTAATGAGTATGAATGTATTGATTCGATTGATGAAGAAATTATCATTGCATTATGTTTTGATAAATTTACAATTTTAGATGCTTCAGATACTAAAAACGCCCTAATTCTCTTACCACCTTTAATAGAGCTATATTTCATTGCTTTAGCAAGTATGCTTTTATCAAGCTTTGCTTCTAATATTCTTTTATAAAAATTATCAAATTCCAGTTTGTGATGATCTATCAACTTATTTATTTTCATATTTGTTTTTTATATTTGTTTTAATCTCTAAATTATTTATTACAATAAACTAATAAAATATGAGAATCGAAGAAGAAATTAAGCTTGACTATTCAGATGTACTTTTTAGGCCTAAAAGAAGCACATTAAAAAGTAGAAGAGAAGTCAATCTTAATAGAAAATATAAATTTAAGTACTCCAAATTAAGCTGGGAAGGAGTTCCAATAATAGCATCTAATATGGATGGTGTTGGAGAAGTTGGCGTTGCAAAAAAACTAGCATCATTCAAAATGATGACAGCGCTTACCAAACAGCATGATGATAAAGATATAAACAAACTACTTGCATCCACATCAACAAATTCAATCCATAATTTTGTAGCTTTAAGCTGTGGAACCAGTAAAGATAGTTACTCAAGATTAAATATACTACTAAAAAAATATCCTAAATTTAAATTTATCTGCATAGATGTAGCAAATGGATATTCTGAAAATTTTAGTCATTTTGTTAGTGAGGTAAGAAAGAAATATCCTACTAAAACAATTATAGCTGGAAATGTTGTTACTGCAGATATGACTCAGGAATTAGTTTTAAGTGGCGCAGATATTGTTAAGGTCGGCATAGGTCCTGGAAGTGTTTGTACAACGAGAATTCAGACTGGAGTTGGATACCCCCAACTAAGTGCTGTACTTGAATGTGCTGATGCTGCTCATGGCCTTGGGGCGCATATTATTGCTGATGGCGGATGTACAAGTCCTGGTGATGTAGCTAAAGGATTTGGTGCAGGTGCAGATTTCGTGATGTTAGGTGGCATGCTTGCAGGACACAAAGAGGGTGGTGGTGAAATAATCAAGGATGAAGAAAAGAGCTATATTGAATTTTATGGATCAAGCTCAGAAGAAGCTAATGAAAAACATTATGGTGGATTGGCTAGTTATAGGTCTTCTGAAGGAAAAAAAGTAAGAATTAAATATAGATCTTCATTAGATAAGACAGTTAAAGATATTTTGGGAGGCATTAGGAGTAGTTGCACATATGTTGGTGCGCCAACTTTAAAACAGCTTAGTAAATGTACTACTTTTGTTAGAGTCAATAACCAATACAATGATGTTTTCGGCAAAGTATAATTAATTTCTTAATATCCTATAGCCAATCCATCTTTTCTTGAGTCAGATCCACCGATTAAAACTCCTTTTTTTCGATCAATCATAATCGCTTGTCCCCCACCAATAGCATCCTCAACTAATTGAATATCATGTCCAAAATCTGAAAGATCTCTAATTAAAGACTTAGAGAATGATTTTTCAATTTTAAGTTTGTCATTTAAAGCAAATGCTCTCTGTGTATCTATAGCCTCTTGAATACTCATTCCAAACTCAAAAATATTTTGCAATACATGTACTTGTCCAATTGGTTGGTATTGACCACCCATTACCCCGTAAGAAAAAATAGTTTCATTATTCTTATCGGTTAGCAATCCTGGAATTATTGTATGTAAGGGTCTTTTATTTGGTTCAATGCAATTTGGATGACCTTCCTCTAACCTAAAATTTACACCTCTATTTTGAAATAAAACTCCTGATTTTTCAGAACAAATACCACTTCCAAATGCATGGCAAATTGAGTTTATAAAAGAAACAGCATTAAGATCTTTATCAACAACAGTTAAATAAATCGTTTCAGGATGAGAAGTCACATGAGATTTAGGTGAATTATAAACCTTTTCAAGACTTATTTTATTTAGCAATTTGTCAATAGATTGTTGATTCATTAATTCCTCAAAATTAAAAGATGTAAAATTAGGATCCCCAAGCTTCGTTTCTTTTAATTCAAAGCAAACTTTTGTAACCTCAGCTTGTATATGAAATCTTTGAGCACTTAAAAAGGGGATGTTATTCCAATCAAAGTTTTCTAACAATTTCATCATTAAATGAACTATTACACCAGGACCATTTGGCGGGCATTGATGTATAAAATTTTCTTTGTAATTTGAAAATAATGTGTCTGAAATTATTGTATACTGATTATAAAAATCTTCTTCTGTATGAGTTCCCCCAAGTTTATTTAAACTTTTAACCATATCTCTTGCAATTTCACCTTCGTAAAATCCTTTTGCACCTTTTTGGCCAATCATTTTTAGGGTATCAGCTAATTTTGTGTTTTTATACTTTGACGTAAACTCTGGCGCCTTATCATTAGTAAGAAATTCTTTTTTTGTGATTTTATTTTTTTTTAATTTATCTTCATTTTTTTTCCAATGATAAGCTTCAATTTCGTGAACAGGAAATCCTTCTCTAGCGTATTCTTCAGCAGTTTTAAATAATTGCTCAAAATCTAATTTTCCAAATTTTTTATGCATTTCATACCATGCATCTACTGCCCCTGGTATTGTGACTGAATGAGGACTTAAAAGTCCAATTTTATCAATTTTATTTTTTTTAAAATAATCCAGATCAGCATGTTTAGGATTAATACCAGAACCATTAAATGAAAGTGGATTATTATTTTCCATTTTAACTATTGCAAAACAGTCACCCCCAATTCCAGTTGAGCCTGGCTCAACTACAGATAATACAGCAGATGCAGCAATTGCAGCGTCAACTGCATTTCCTCCCATTCTTAGTATATTAATTGCTTCTTGAGAACTAAGTGGCTGAGAAGTAGCTACCATGGCATTATTTGCTAGGATATTTGATCTTCCTTTTTCATAGATTTTTCTCATATTAAGCTATTTTTAATATATGTTTGACAAACTAAATCATAGAATTTAATAGCCCTCTTATTATGAAAGTTAGATGCTCATTAAAATCGGCCAAAACTAGAGACAAAGATTGCAAACTTGTCAGAAGAAAAGGCAGAATTTATGTTATTAATAAAAAAAATCCTAGAATGAAAGCTCGTCAGGGCTAATAATTTTCTGCTAAATATTTTTCAGCTTCCAGTGCAGCCATACATCCCATACCTGCAGCGGTTACAGCCTGTCTAAAAACTTTATCTTTTACATCTCCTGCAGCATAGACACCTTTAATATTCGTTTCTGTACTGTCAGGCTTAGTAATAATATAGTTTTCATCATCCATTTTAATTTTATTTTTAAATAAAGAAGTTGCTGGATCATGTCCTATAGCAATAAATGCACCTGTTGCTTTTATAATTTTTTCCGAATTATTATTAACATTTCTTAATTTTATTTCTTCAAGAGCAAGAGGTTCGTTTGAGCCGATAAATTCTTCAACAACGTGATCCCAGATTACATCTATTTTTGGATGTTTAAAAAGTCTTTCTTGAAGAATTTTTTCTGCACGCAATGTATTGCGTCTATGAACCAAAGTTACCTTAGATGCAAAGTTTGTTAAATAAAGAGATTCTTCAACAGCGCTATTTCCTCCACCTACTACAATTATGTCTTGATCTTTAAAAAAAAAACCATCGCATGTAGCGCATGCGGAAATTCCAAAGCCCTTAAATTTATTTTCTGTTTCTATATTTAACCATCTTGCTTGAGCTCCTGTTGCAATAATTATTGATTTAGTAATGAACTTTATTCCTGAGTCTGTCTCAGCATGAAAAGGGTTATTATTAAACTCTACATTACTTATAATATCATGATGAAATTCGGTACCAACTTTTACAGCCTGCTCTTTCATTTGTTCCATTAGCCAAGGACCTTGTATCACTTCTCCAAATCCAGGATAGTTTTCAACATCAGTTGTAATTGTTAATTGTCCTCCAGGCTCTAATCCCGACACAAGGTGAGGTTTTAAATTTGCTCTTGCCGCATAAATTGCAGCTGTGTATCCAGCTGGGCCTGAACCAATGATCAACACATCTGTTTCTATTATTTTCGCCATTTTTTAAATATTGTATGTATTAGTCAATTTTCAACTGGCCAGTCTGTTTTGAAGGAAACATAGTTAATTTGTATACAACGTCTTTCTTTTTTAATTTCTTTTAATTCGAGTCCGTGCCAAGTATCCTCCCCAGATGAAAAGAAATACCCATTATTATGTACATACTTAATTGTTTTCACTAGTTTAAAATCTTTATCATATAGATCAGTTCCTAAATTTTCTGACTCTTGGTATGGGTTTGCCCAAATCATCATAGTCATAAGTTTTTCAGGTATATCTTTATGAGGTTTTAACCAGAAACCTTTTTTATCTCCTATAATTTCAAGTCTTACAAAAGAATTACTCAAATCTTTATTCAAGAAATTTCCAATTTTGGTATGAGTATCTTTTTTTTGAAGTTCGTTAATAACTTTAGTTAAATTAGGATAATATTTACAATTTTCTAAATCTAAAAAAAGTCTTAATTTTCCATCAAGACCTTGTCCTGTGTGATCAGCTGCCCTTGTTCCATCATAAGCTCGATCACCATCTGGAATATTTGTATAAGATATTTCATTTAATGTTCCAGAGTCTAAACAACTTGATAATTCCCAATGTTTGAATGGATAATCTGCGGAGCTTAAATTTTCTAAGTTCATAAGTTGTCTTTTATTATTCTTTTTTTAATAATGTTACCAATTCTTTCTGATTCATTCAATAGATTGTATTCCCAATTTTCAAAATGATTAATTTTTTCTATGTCTCTAGTTATACCTAGTTGATTAAATTCATTATGAAAACTAGAAATGCGAGAACTTTTTCTTTTAAAAGGTAAGTGGAATATATAAATTGGTCTACCTGATATGGCAGCTTCGCTAATCATTGATGTTGAGTCAGAAGTAACAATAAAAAAAGAGGATGTTTGAATAGCCTGTTCATATGGGTTTTCTCCTTCTCCACTCCAAATATTAGTAATATTATCTAGCCTTTGAGTGATTATTTTTTTTACTAGATCAGAAGTTCTTCTTGACGTAATTATTTGTAATTCAATACTTTGATTATTTTTTTTTAATTCAAAAAGTTTGTCACATAGTTTATTCGCTTCTTTAATTCCAAAATAATAGTGTTGATTATCTCCACCAATTATACAAGTTAATAAGTTAGAATTAATATTCTGATTATTTTTTGATAAATGATGTAACGCACCAATTGAATTTAATACATTATTTCCATAAAATTTATCATGGTTTGGACTAACTATAAAATTAAAATTTTTTGGAGAAATTTTAGGATTTTGTATATGAATATTTATTAGGTTGTAAAATTTTTTTTTACAGAAAAGAGAAAAATATACACTTTTTCTTCCACACGATACAAGAATATCTGGTTTTAAATCAATAGGTATTTTATTTTTAAAGATCCATTTATATATAGGTAAAAAACCAGGCTGAAGTTTATTCCATGGAAAAATAAGATCAGTCTTTATGTGTGTAATATTATTGCTAATTTGTTTTGATAAGCCAGTAACTTGACTTATCATTCCTTGGGAGCCATCGGTAACAGCCCATATTTTAGGATTATTAGAATTCAAATGTATGTTACTGATTTAATTGTATAGGATTTTTGTCCTTTAGGACTATTAATTTCTACTACGTCGTCAATTGCTTTATTAATTAAGCCTTTTGCAAGAGGGCTATTTACTGAAAGTTTATTATTTTTAATATCAGATTCGTATTCACCAACAATTTGATATGTTGCTGACTCACCAGTATCATCATCTTCGATTTCTACTGTTGCTCCAAACTTAATATCATCCCCCTCTAAACTTTTAACGTCAATTACTTCTGCACGACTAATTGCACTTTCTAGATCTGCAATTTTGCCCTCTATTAAGCTTTGTTGTTCTTTTGCGTATTGATATTCTGCATTTTCTGATAAATCACCATGACTTCTAGCCTCAGCAATTGCTTCTATTATATTAGGTCTATCTTCATTTAGTAACTTTTTTAGCTCTTTTTGAAGATTATGATACCCATTAGCTGTCATTGGTATTTTATTCATAATTCTATGATGATATATTTTTGATTTAAGTCAATATATTTAGATTAAATCTTGTAAACTTTTAACTTTTAAGGAACTGTTTTTCAAGTGCTCTATAGTATCTACTGCAATTTTTGCTCCTCTAATAGTAGTATAATAAGGAATATTATAAGTTAGCGCAGTTCTTCTAATGCTATAACTATCTCTGATCGATCCTTGGGTTTTTGTTGTATTAATAACTAAATCAATTTGATTTGCTTTAATTGCATCAACAATATGTGGTCTGCCTTCTTTAACTTTATTAATTGTTTCAACATTTAAATTATTTTCATCTAAAAACTTTGAGGTACCTTTAGTTGCAACTATTTTAAAATTCAAATCTAGTAATTTTTTAGTAATTTTTAAGATATATTTTTTATTATGATCATCAATTGAAATAAATACCTTTCCCTTAGATGGTAAAATCGTGCCACAAGCAATTTGACTTTTTGCAAAAGCAGATAAAAATGTACTATCAATGCCCATAACTTCACCGGTTGATTTCATTTCAGGACCCAGTACTAAATCTACACCATCAAATTTATTAAATGGGAATACTGACTCTTTAACATTAAAAGTATTCAAATCTTTTACGTTAAAATTTTTCAGAATGTCTTTTAATAGATCGCCTGTCATTACCTTGGCAGCAATTTTGGCAATGGGGATACTTCTTGCTTTTGCAACAAACGGCACAGTTCTGCTTGCTCTAGGATTTACCTCTAAAACATATACCTCATCATTTTTTAATGCTAATTGAGTGTTCATTAGACCAATTACTTTTATCTCTGCAGCTATACTAGATACCCATTCTATAATTTTTTTTTGGATTTCTATTGAAATTGAAAAGGGTGGTAAAGAGCAAGCACTATCACCGGAGTGAATTCCTGCTTCTTCTATATGTTCCATTATCCCAGCAACAAAAATTTCTCCAGAGCTGTCTCTAATGATATCTACATCAACTTCAGTTGCATTTTCAAGATATTGATCCACAAGAATTATATTATTTGACGATACCTCCAAGGCACTTTTAGTAAATTCTGCAAGATGTTTTTCATTATACGCAATCTCCATTGCTCTTCCTCCTAAAACGTATGAAGGTCTAACTAATACAGGATATCCAATTTCATTAGCTATGGAATTTGCTTCTTTTAAATTTTTTGCAAAACCATTTTTGGGTTGTTGAATACTTAATTTACTAAGAGTTTCACTAAATCTATCTCTGTCTTCTGCTAAATCTATTGCTTCTGTTGTTGTGCCAAGAATTTTTACACCCTCATTTTCTAGTTCGTTTGCAATCTTAAGGGGTGTTTGACCTCCAAACTGGACAAATATTCCAAGAACTTCACCAACCTCATCTTCTTTTCTGTATATTTCTAAAACACTTTCAGTTGTTAGTGGTTCAAAATATAATCTATCAGCTGTATCATAGTCAGTTGATACTGTTTCTGGATTACAGTTGATCATTATTGTTTCAATGCCTTTTTCTCTAAGTGCATATACTGCATGAACACAACAATAATCAAATTCAATTCCCTGACCAATTCTATTAGGTCCCCCACCTAAAATGATAACCTTTTTATTTTTAGTAGGGTTAGACTCACAGAATGGTTTGTTGTGAAAATTCCAATCATAACTTGAATAAAGGTAGGGCGTCTTGGAGCCAAATTCACCGGCACAGGTATCTACAAGTCTAAATATCGGTCTAATATTATTTTGATGTCTAAATTTTCTAATTTCTTTTTCCGAATTATTTTTTATTTTTGCAATTTTTTTATCAGTGAAGCCATTATGTTTGGCCAAAAGCATAATTTCTTTTGATAATTCACTTTCTCGAATTAGCTTTTCAATTTCAACAATTTTTTTAAGTTGATATATGAACCATTTATCATATTTTGTTATGTTATTTATTTCATCTTGATCAATTCCAAGACGAAGCGCCTGACCAATTGTTAACAATCTTTGTGAAGATTGAACTTTTAAATCATCAATAATTGTTTGTTTGCTGATAGTATGATTTTGTGGGACATCTAGTCCATCCAAGCCATATTCGAGAGAGCTAAATCCTTTTTGCAGACTTTCATTAAATGATCTTCCTATACTCATGGTCTCACCAACTGATTTCATTGAGGTGGTTAAATTTGAGTCAGCCCCACTAAATTTTTCAAAAGTAAATCTTGGAATTTTTGTTACAACATAATCGATGGTTGGTTCAAAGCTTGCAGGTGTTGTTTTTGTAATATCGTTCTTTAATTCATCCAGTGAATAGCCTACAGCTAATTTCGCTGCAATCTTTGCAATTGGAAAACCTGTTGCTTTTGAAGCAAGCGCAGAGGATCTACTTACTCTAGGGTTCATTTCAATAACATTTATTTCTCCATCTTCAGGGTTGATGGCAAACTGAACATTAGATCCACCCGTATCTACGCCAATCTTTTGCAATACTTTAATGCTAGCATTTCTTAGGATTTGATATTCTTTATCTGTTAAAGTTAGCGAAGGTGCTACTGTTATACTGTCACCAGTGTGGACTCCCATCGGGTCAATATTTTCAATTGAACAAATAATTATACAATTATCTTTATGATCTCTTACAACTTCCATCTCAAATTCTTTCCAGCCTGATACTGATTTTTCAATTAAAATTTGATTTGTTGGACTTGCACTGAGTCCTCTTTGACATAATTCAGAGAATTCCTCATCCGTATAAGCAACTCCACCACCTGTCCCTCCTAAAGTAAAACTTGGTCTTATAACTAAAGGTAATTTTAATTTTTCTTTTACCTCTATTGCTTTTGTTAATTCCTCTACAATAACGCTCTCAGGACATTTTAATCCAATTTCCCTCATTGCGTCTTTAAATTTTTGCCTATCTTCTGCAAGCTCTATTGCTTCAGGATTAGCTCCAATCATCTTGACATTATTCTTCTTGAGGACTCCTGATTTTGCAAGTTCCATGGAAACATTTAAAGCAGTTTGACCACCCATTGTGGGTAATAAGGCATCAGGTTTCTCTAATTCTATAATTTGCTCTACAAACTCTTTTGTAATTGGCTCAATGTAAGTTTTGTCAGATAAATCTGGATCAGTCATTATGGTTGCAGGATTCGAGTTTACTAAAACTACTTTATAACCTTCTTCTTTAAGAGATTTGCAAGCCTGAGCTCCGGAATAGTCAAACTCACATGCCTGCCCTATGACAATTGGTCCAGCCCCAATTATTAATATTTTTTTTATATCTTGTCTTTTAGGCATGCATCTTAATTAATTTGTAAAACTCCCTGAAAAGATAATTACTATCATGAGGTCCAGGACTTGCCTCAGGGTGATATTGCACACTAAATACTGGTAGAGTTTTGTGCCTTATACCTTCATTTGATCCATCAAATAAAGATACATGCGTTTCTTCAACTTCATTTGGTAAGCTTGCTCTATCAACTTCAAAACCATGATTTTGTGATGTTATTTCTACAGTATTATTAATTAAATTTTTTACTGGTTGATTAGCACCTCTATGACCCTGGTACATTTTTTTTGTTTTTGCACCAAGCGCAAGATTTATTAATTGATGACCAAGACAAATACCAAAAATGGGAATTTTAAGGTTGATAAGTTCTTTAATTGTTGGAAGTATCAATTTTATAGTAGCATCAGGATCTCCAGGTCCATTTGATAAAAAGATACCTTTTGGTTTTTGACTTAGAATTTCATTAATATTCGTTACAGCTGGCAAGATGGTGGGTTTAAAATTTAAATTTTTTAAATTTCTAAGAATATTTTGTTTAATTCCAAAATCTAAACACACAATTGGAAGAATTTCAAAACTTTCTTTTTCAATATCTTTTTTCCATAACCCATGATTCCACCTATAAACTTTCTTTGTAGATACTTGAGTTGCAAGATCCAAGTTTTCAAGTCCATTCCATTGTTTTAATTGTTTTTGTATATTTTCTAAACTTTCATTATTTTCACCAAAATGAATTAAAGCCGATTTTTTAGCACCTTCTGAAGATAATTTTCTCGTTAAGTATCGAGTATCGATACCTGTAATTCCAGGAATATTATTTTTTTTTAAAAAAGAGTCTAAACTGTCTTGCGCCCTCCAATTTGAATAGTGTTCTAGCGTTTGATTGATAACACAACCTTCAGCATAAATTTTATTCGACTCTAAATCTTCATCATTTGTACCCACAATACCAATATGAGGAAAAGTAAATGTAATTATCTGTTTTGCGTATGATGGATCTGTCAAAGTCTCTTGATAGCCTGACTGAGATGTATTGAAGCATAATTCAGCAACAACTGATTTGATAGCTCCTATTCCATCACCCCACAATATTTCACCATCGTCGAAAATTAAAGCAGCTGAAGGAGGGCGTAAGTGTTGTATTTTAATAATATCCCGCTGCATTATTTGATTAGAAATGATGGATTACTAGGCATTTTGAAAACTTTAGTCAAGGATTAGTTGAAATTGTTAATAACAGTTATATTAATGATAAAAATAAATTTAACCGATTCTAATAGGTAGATAATTATGAGTTTAAGAAATAATATTGATGAAGATTATAAAAAAGCAATAAAAAACAAAGAGCAAGTTAAAACTAATACTCTTAGGTTAATAAAGAGCGCTATTAAAGATAAAGATATTTCATCTAGAACTAATGAGAACAAAGAGGGGATTAGCGATCAAGAGATACTTTCACTTTTAATTAGCTTAATAAAACAGAGAAAAGACTCAATAGAGCAATTTCAAAAAGCTGGAAGAGAGGATTTAATTAAAAATGAACAAAATGAAATTGACGTAATAAATCAATATCTACCTAAACAAAAATCTGAAGATGAAACTATAGCAATAGTTAATGAATTAATTAAAAAACATAATTTAGAAAATTTAAAGGATATGGGTAAACTTATGGGTTTTGTAAAAAAAGATTATCCAGGAGAAGTAGATATGGGATTGGTAGGTAAAATTGCAAAATCTAAACTTGGAAATTAATGGCATTTAATAAGATTGATTTAGATAATATAAAAGCAAAAATTCTTATTTCAGAAGAGTTAGATAAAAAAACTAAAGTAATTAAAAAGGGAAAAGATTTTTGGTGTTGCTGCCCATTTCATAATGAAAAAACCCCATCATGCAAAATTAATGATGATCAGGGATCTTATTATTGTTTTGGTTGTGGGGCAAAAGGAGATATTTTTACAATCTACCAAGAATTATTTAATTATACTTTCATAGATGCAGTTAAGGAATTATCCAATAGAGCAGGCATTAAAATAAATTTTGAGCAAACTTCAAATAATAAAGAGTATGACAAACATTTAAAAATTTTAGAAATTTCAGCTAAGTGGTTTGAGGAAAATTTAAAAATAAAAAATAATTTATGTAGAAAGTATTTACACAATCGAAAATTATCAGATGAAACAATTCAAACTTTTAGACTTGGCTATTCTTTTAATAAAGATCTTTCACTTTATCAGCATTTGAAAAATTTATCATTTACTGATGAAGAAATCTTAAAGAGCAACGTTGCCAAGCTTGATAAAAATAAAAAAATAAAAGATTTTTTTTATAAGAGATTAATTTTCCCTATCACTAATATAAACGGGAAAGTTGTTGGATTTGGGGGGCGTGTTTTAGATGAGTCCAATCCTAAATATATAAATTCTCCAGAAAGTCATTATTTCAAAAAAAGAAACATGTTGTACAATCTTAATTTAGCAAAAAAATCTGCCAGACAGAAAAAAAACTTATTAATTTGCGAAGGATACATGGATGTAATTTCACTATACCAGAAAAATATCACAAGTGTTGTGGCACCACTTGGAACATCATTTACACAAGAACAATTAGAGCTCACCTGGAAATATACTAATAAACCTACTGTAATGTTTGATGGTGACGATGCTGGTATTAGAGCATCTTATAAGGTAGCACTAATGTCTCTTCCTTTTTTAATTCCTAATAAATCCCTACAATTTATCAGGTTGCCCAAAGATAATGATCCAGATAGTTTTTTAGAAAAAAATAAACTATCTAGTCTTGTGAAGATTTTAAAATCACCAACATCTCTATTAAACTACATTTTTGAAGTATCTAGTGAAGGAGCATCTCTTAATAATGCTGACCAAAAAATTTCATATGACCAATATCTTGATGATTTAGTTAAAACAATAAAAGATAAAAAAATAAAATATTTTTATAAAAGTGAATTCAAATCTCTATTTTTTAAAAAGCTAAGAAATTTAAATAATAATAATATTAACAATACAACTCCAAAAGAAGTTAGTTCATTACAAAAGAAACAAATCTATTCTTTTATTGCTAGTGCTATCAATCACTCGAAAGTAAGATCTAAAATAATTGAATGCATTGTTAAAAATATTGAACTAGATGGAATTGAAAGAGATATCTTAGAAAAGCTGAAAAACTATGACTCTAATGAGAATAATGAGTTGGATACTCTAAATTTATTTAGTGAAGAAATCAGACAATTTTTGAAATCTAAGATATTACAATCAAGTATTTACAGACTTTTCCCGTATTCTAGCCAAAAATATGATGCTGAAGAAGCTTTAGAAGAAATACAAGAATCTCTGAAAAACTTAAATACAAGGCTTTCAAATTTGAAAAAAATAAATAAAAGCCTAATTACCTTTGAAAAAAATAGTACATCTTTAAATTGGGATGAGCTCCAAAAGATTTCTATAGAAATAGAGGAAAACTACAAAGATAATTAACATGCCAAAAAAAACAGTTAAAAAAAAGAAAACCTCTCCTAAAAAGTTACCTAAAAAGAAGGTGTTAAAAAAAGTTACTCCAAAAAAAACAAAAAAAAATATTGCAAAAAAAACAACAAATATCAAAAAAACTAAAGCAACAAAAACAATATCAAAGAATAAATCAGCTGCAAATAAAACTAAAAAATCAAAAAGTAAAAAAAGTGAACTGAATAAACTTAAGAAAACAACTAAGAAGACAAAAGATCCAAAGTTAAAAAAAGAAAAAAAAGTAATTTCATTTGATGATCATATAAAATCAATCATAGCGAAATTATTAGAAAAACATAAGGTTGATGGAATTTATACTCAAAAAATAATTGAAAAAGCGGTACCTAAAAAGTTCCGAACAGAAGAAAATGTCTCTAAAGTTTCAGAATTTTTAAAAAATAACAAAATAACTATTGTTTCTGAAGAAGAAGCATCTGCATTAATTAAATCAGCTAAAGAAGATAAATCAAAAAATGATGAAGATGCTGGGGGGGAAGAAAAAAAACAAACAGGCAAAACTGATGACCCAGTAAGATTATATTTAAGAGATATGGGAGCTGTTGAACTTCTTAGTAGAGAGGGTGAAATTGCAATCGCAAAAAGAATCGAAGCCGGTAGAGAGAAGATGATTGGCGCAATATGTGAAAGTCCAATGACAATTCGATCAATAATAAATTGGAAAGACTCAATAAAAGATGGAACAATGCTTCTAAGGGATATCGTTGATCTAGAGGCAACTTATGACATGTCTGACATTAATGACAATAAAATTGATGATACACTGAAATTAATTGAGGAAGCAGGAGCTAGTGAAAAGAAAGACAAAGAAGAGAATAAATCATCAAACGAAACTGAAACAGAAACGGATGCAGATAATCAAAGTGAAGAAGATGAGCTGAATGTATCTTTAGCTGCGATGGAAGAAAAACTTAAACCCAAAGTTTTAAATGATTTTGATTTTATAACAAAGCTTTTTAAAAAATTACAAAAATATAGTTCAGAGCTAATAAACTCTGATAGAAAAAACGAAACTAGTTACGCTTCTACTGAAAAAAAATATAAAAAAATTCAAAAAGAAATGGTAGTTGCAATGAAAGCTGTCCACTTTAATTCATCTACAATTGAAGCTTTAATGGAGTCTTTATATGAGCTGAATAAAAAACTCCTTGTAAGAGAAGGTCGTATGTTAAGACTTGCTGTTAATGAAGGTGTTAAAAGAGAAAATTTTATTAATGAATATTTAAATTTCAATTTTGAAAAAAACTGGATTCAAACATTACTGGCTCTTAAGGATAAAAGTTGGGAAAAATTTATTAATAAAAATCATTTAGAAGTTAACAAATTAATTGATGAAATAAAAGAGATTCAGGATGCATCTGAACTACCTTTGACTGAATTCAGAAGAATTGTTGCAACTGTTCAACAAGGTGAGAGATCTGCAAGTAGAGCAAAAAAAGAAATGATTGAATCAAACTTACGATTAGTTATTTCAATTGCAAAAAAATACACCAATCGAGGGTTACAGTTTTTAGATCTAATTCAAGAAGGCAATATAGGCTTGATGAAAGCAGTAGATAAGTTTGAATACCGAAGAGGCTATAAGTTTTCAACTTATGCGACTTGGTGGATTAGGCAAGCAATCACACGATCCATAGCAGATCAAGCAAGAACTATTAGAATACCAGTACACATGATTGAGACTATTAATAAAATAGTCAGAACAACGAGGCAAATCATGGCTGAAATAGGTAGGGAACCCACACCAAACGAATTAGCTGATAGACTGCACATGCCTCTTGATAAAGTCAAAAAAGTTTTAAAAATTGCTAAGGAGCCAATCAGTTTAGAGACCCCTGTTGGCGATGAAGAAGATAGTTCTTTGGGTGACTTTATTGAAGATAAAAATGCCCTCATACCAATTGATGCTGCAGTTAAAAGCTCCCTCAGAGATACAACAACCAGGATCTTATCCTCATTAACACCACGGGAAGAGAGAGTTTTACGTATGCGTTTTGGAATTGGCATGAATAGTGATCATACACTCGAGGAAGTTGGTCAACAATTTAGTGTTACAAGAGAGAGGATACGTCAAATAGAAGCAAAAGCACTGCGAAAACTGAAGCATCCGACTAGAGCCAGAAAACTAAAAACATTCCTAGACGAATAATGAAACTAACACTTCTTGGGACAGGTTGTCCAAGTGTTGATCATAAACGATTTGGACCGTCAAACTTAATAACAACAGACAAAGCTAAAATCTTAGTTGATTGTGGTTCAGGTATCACTCAGAGACTTCATCAATTAAAAGTATCATTAGCAAACATTGATGCCTTATTATTCACCCACCTTCATTCTGATCATGCAGTAGATTTTTATCAATTGATTATTTCTTCATGGCATTCTTATAGAACAAAACCATGGAAAATTTATGGACCAAAAGGAACAAAAAAGTTTGTAAATAAAATTATGGATGCTTGGGCTGATGAAAGAAAATTAAGGATTTTTTATGAAGCAAGAGCATCGACAAAAGCATTTAAAATTGATGTAATTGAATTTAAGTCTTTAGGAGAAATAAAAATTAGAGATTTAAATATTAAGTATTTTGAAGTTGATCATAAGCCTGTGAAATATGCTTATGGTTTTGTCTTTACTAATAATAAGAAAAAATTAACAATTAGTGGTGACACAAAACCATGTGAAAATTTAATGAAATTTGCTCAGAAATCAGATGTTCTTCTTCATGAAGTTTTTATTGAGGGAGAAATTTTGAAGACTAATAAGATGCGTACCAAACAAACCTTACATAATGTAAAAAGTTATCACACAACTTCATCACAAGTTGGAAAAGTAGCATTTATTACTCAGAGTAAAAAATTAGTTTTAACTCACTTTGTCCCAACTCAATTCAATAAAAATAGATTAAAAAAAGTCGTTAAGAGTGATTTTGGCAAAGATCCAATTATCGGGGAAGATTTAATGACTATAACTATCTAATTTAAATTAGTTTTAATTATATTTTGGTAAAAAATTACCATGTGCCTCAATCATTTTATCTGTCATTGAATAAATTTCATCGATAGTAAGATTAGCGGCAGTTAGTGGATCAAGTAATGCAGCATGATAAATAGTTTCTTTACTTTTAGTTAAAGCAGCTTCAGCGGTGAGTATTTGAACATTAATATTAGTTCTCATCAAAGCAGCTAAGTGTTCCGGAAGTTTACCAAATTTTTGTGGAGAAAATCCATTTGAATTGATAATGCATGGTACTTCAACACAACAATTTGAAGGAAGGTTTTCAATATAACCATTATTCATTACATTAGCGTTAATTGTAATATGATTATTATTTACTACTCCATCAATAATATATGATGCGTATTCATGACTTCTTTCTAGAGGTTGTTCGTAAATTGGAGTCATATCTTCTTCTAGTTTGTTCCATAATTTTATATTAATTTCACAACGATCAATGTATTCTTCAATAGGAATTTTATATTTTTCTAATTCATCGTTTCTATTTTGTTTTATGAACCAAGGTACATATTCTGCAAAGTGTTCACTAGACTCAGTAACAAAATATCCAAATTTTCTAAGTATTTCATATCTGACTTTTTCATGAAGAACTTTATTAGAATATTCTGTTTTTTCTAGACTTCTCGAGGATAGAATTTCATCATTAACAATTTTATCTGCTAAATTTTTTAGTTTTGGATATAAATCTTCACTCTGATTATCTGAAATTTTTTTTTCAAATTTTTGATAAAAGGCCATGTGATTTATTCCAACACATAGGTAATCAATATCCTCAATATTTTCTCCTAAATCTTCTGCAAGCATCTCTGCAGTACCTTGAACGGAATGACATAATCCCAATGTTTTAATTTCAGGAAATGATTTATTAATAGCAATCATATTCGCACACATTGGATTAACGTATTGCAGCCATATTGCTTTAGGACAAATCTCCATAATGTCTTTAGCAATATCTAATAAAACAGGTATTGTTCTCAAGCCTCTCATAATGCCACCAATACCTAATGTATCTCCGATCGTTTGCTGCAGGCCAAACTTTTTTGGAATTTCAAAATCAATTACAGTTGAAGGCTTGTATCCGCCTACTTGAATGGTAGTTTGAACAAAATCTGAACCAGCTAATGACTCTCTTCTATTTGTATGTGATGTGATTTTAGGGTTTGCATTTAGTTTTTGAGAAATAACATTAAGCAAATCATGTGAGGCTTTTAATCTTTTTGGATCAATATCTTGTAGGGCAATTTCTATGTTCTTGAAAGAATCTAATGAAAGAAGATCGGCTACTATATTTTTGGTAAATACAGCACTGCCAGCACCAATAATAGTAAGTTTAGTCATAAATTTAAGTATATTCCAAAAAAATAATATTACTAAATCAATTTTTGTATATAAGGATTTTTTTAAGGGCTCTTAGCTCAGTTGGTTAGAGCGCCCCGCTCATAACGGGGTGGTCCGGGGTTCAAGTCCCTGAGGGCCCACCATTTACTATAAATTTTGTGATTTAAAATTTTTGATTTTTGTAAGAATAATTATTTTTTTTTATTTTTAGAGATATTCAATGTTTTTCTTTAAAAACTAATAAAATTAATGCTTTATATTATTAATTTTTAATATTATCACATTCTCAGATATTATATTTTAAATAATAGGAGGAAGAATGAAAAAACTAATAACTTTAATAGTTTTATTCACCTCAACTGTTGTATCTGCAGGTACATTGGTTGTTAACTCAAACCAATCTGGAGAGTCTTCAAAAGCGGCTTTTGATGCATATGTAGATGCGTTTAGAGCTGCTCATCCTGAAGTAACAGTTGTTGTAAATGAATTTGAACATGAAGCTTACAAAACTGCTATCAGAAACTTCTTAACTGCTGAAGCACCAGATGTTGCAATTTGGTTTGCTGGTAACAGAATGAAATTTTTTGTAGATCAAAATTTATTTCAAGATGTAAGTGATGTATGGGCAGATGCAGATCTTAATGATTCAATGGCATCTACCAAAGGATCTCTTACAGTTGATGGTAAACAATATGGTGTTCCATGGGGTTACTATCAGTGGGGTGTGTACTACCGAAAAGATCTTTTCGATAATTTAGGTTTAAATGTTCCAAGAAATTGGGAAGAGTTTAAATGGGTATGCGCAATGCTGAAAAAGAACGGCATTACTCCAATTACAATCGGTACTAAATATCTTTGGACAGCTGGTGGATGGTTTGATTATCTAAACCTTAGAATTAATGGTTATCAATTCCATATGGATTTAACTGCTGGTAAAGTAAGTTATGAAGATCCAAGATTAGATGCTACTTTTGCAGCTTGGAGAGAGCTAATTGATCCAGGATATTTCCTTGAAGATCATGCTTCATTCTCATGGCAAGATGCTCAAGCTCCACAAATTAATGGTGAAGCTGCTATGTATCTAATTGGTAACTTCTACGTACCTACTCTGGAGAGTGCTGGTATCGTTGATAAGATGGATTTCTTTCAATTCCCTACAATTGTTGAAGGCGTAGGTGTTGCAGAAGATGCTCCAACAGATACTATGCATATTCCTAGTGGTGCTAAAAATGTTGAGGATGCAAAAAAATTCTTAGCATTTATGTCAAATAAAGAAGCTGCTACTAACTGGGCAACAATGGGTGGTATGTTAAGTCCAAATAAATATGCTGACAAACCAACAAATAGATTCTCAGTAATGGGAGCAGAAATGCTTGCAGCTGCAGATGACATTGCTCAATTCTGGGATAGAGACGCTAATCCAGATATGGCAGGTGCAGCAATGGAAGGTTTCCAAGAATTTATGGTAAAACCTGACCGTGAGGCTAAAATTAGAGCTCGTCTTGAAAAAGAGAGAGCACGAATTCACGGACCACTGTAAAAAATTATTAACCTTTGAGGCGGAATTAGTTCCGCCTCATTTATATAAATAGATAACTATTCATGACTTTTTGGGAACGTAATCAATTAAGGCTTGCTCCATTTCTTTTTTTAGCACCAGCCATCCTAATATTCTTTATTTATGTGATCTATCCAATTTTTGATTCAATTTGGGTTAGCTTCCATGAATGGAATGGAATGGATAAAGAAGGAACAAGGGGTAATGGAAATCCAAATTGGAGGTGGGTTGGGTTAAACAACTATATTACTTTATTCACTGATGATGAGGAGTTTTATGTTTCTCTATTTAACAATATTCGATGGTTAATTTTTAGTCTTTTAGCAATTCCAATCGGATTGATGTTAGCACTTTTTGTTAATCAAAAAATTTTAGGCATGAGATACATTAAATCACTTTTTTATTTTCCATTTGTAATTAATGCTGTCGTTATAGGTGTAATTTTTACATGGTTTTATAATCCCAAATATGGAGCGCTAGCGTATGTTTTAGGTTTTTTTGGATTAGATCCAGTACCTTTTTTGGCTGATGAAAATCTAGCAACTTACGGAATAATAATTGCATCTTTCTTTCCCGGTATTGCCTATACAATGATTCTTTACATTACTGGTTTAACAGGTGTGAGCAGAGAAATGATTGAAGCTGGTAGAATTGATGGAGCTTCAGGTTTTACTATGTTATGGAATGTTGTCCTTCCACAATTAAAACCTGCAACATTAATAGCTATAGTTGTCACTATTGTTGGAGCTTTAAGAAGCTTTGATTTAATTGCGGTTATGACAGCTGGTGGCCCTTGGGGTAGCTCAGAAGTTTTAGCTTATAAAATGTATCAAGAGTCTCTTTTCAATTACAGAATGGGATATGGAGCTGCGATTGCAACCATACTCTTTTTAATTATGGATATTTATATTGCGTGGTTTTTATATAGACTTTTTAAAAACGAAAGGTCAGAAAAATAATGTTTCCAACTCCTATTCAGAATTATTCTCTAAAAGTAAATATTGGTTACAGACTTTTGCTTTTATTTACCCTCATAGTTTGGCTTCTACCACTAGTAGCTGTGATGCTGACTTCTATGAGAACTTTTGATGATGTTCTAGCTGGAAATTACTGGACGTTCCCAGAAGAAACTGCAACTATTGCAAATTACACTGCTGTTTTTGAAGGTGGTAAAATGGGAAGATTTTTTCTAAACAGTCTTATTATTACTCTACCTACTGTTATTGGAACATTGTTTTTAAGTTCCTTGGCGGGTTATTCGCTAGCAATGCATCGATTTAAATTAAATCTTTTAGTTTTTGCAATGTTTATCGCTGGAAATTTTGTTCCCTATCAAATTTTAATGATACCTGTTAGAAATATATCAATTGATATGGGGGTTTATAATACTCATATAGGTTTAATTATCTTCCATATTGCTTTTCAGACTGGTTTTTGTACTTTCTTTTTAAGAAATTTTATTAAAGAGTTACCTTTTGAATTAATAGAGGCAGCAAGAGCAGATGGTGCAACTGAATGGACAATATATAGAAAAATTATTTTACCATTAATTGTTCCTGCATTAGCAGCGTTGGGTGTTTTAGAATTCACATTTATTTGGAATGATTATTTTTGGGCTTTAGTTCTTACACAAGGAGATACAGTTAAACCAATTACAGTTGGATTAGATGTTTTGCGTGGGCAGTGGACTACTAGTTGGAATTTAGTATCTGCTGGTTCAGTTGTTGCTGCACTTCCTCCAGTTATTATGTTTTTTATTCTTCAAAAGCAGTTTATTCAAGGTCTTACTTTTGGTGCTGTAAAAGGTTAGGGCACTTGAAATAATTTAATTTATCTTTAAAGAGAAAGAACATGGCTATAATCTCTCTCAGACAACTTCTAGATCACGCAGCTGATAATAATTATGGTGTTCCAGCTTTTAACGTTAATAATTTAGAGCAAATTAGAGCAATTATGGAAGGTGCAAAAGAAGTTAATAGTCCTGTAATAGTTCAAGCATCTGCTGGAGCAAGAAAATATGCAGGCCCACGATTTATTAAAAGCATGATGGAGGCTGCAGTTGAAGAATTTCCTAAAATCCCTATTGTAATGCATCAAGATCATGGAGGTTCACCTAAAGATTGTAAAGTATGTATAGATCTTGGTTTTAGTTCAGTCATGATGGATGGATCATTATTAGAAGATCAAAAGACACCTTCTGACTTTGAATATAATGTTAAAGTAACAAAAGAAACTGTAGATATGGCTCATGCTTTAGGTGTTTCTGTTGAAGGGGAGTTAGGCTGTTTAGGTTCTCTTGAAACTGGTATGGGTGAAAAAGAAGATGGTGTTGGAGCTGAAGGGGTTTTATCGCATGAGCAATTATTAACAGATCCGGATGAAGCAGCTCAATTTGTAAAATCTACAAATGTAGATGCTCTGGCAATTGCGATTGGAACAAGTCACGGTGCGTATAAATTTTCAAGACCTCCTTCAGGAGATATTTTAGCAATTGAGCGAATAAGAGAAATAAACGGTAAATTACCTAACACACATTTAGTTATGCATGGTTCATCATCAGTTCCACAGGATCTAATAAAAGTGATTAATGAAAACGGTGGAAAAATCAAAGAAACTTACGGTGTTCCAGTATCAGAGATACAAGAAGGTATAAAGCACGGTGTAAGAAAAATAAACATAGATACAGACCTAAGACTTGCTTCTACAGCCGCAATAAGAAAACATTTTACCAAGGACCCTGCCCAATTTGATCCAAGAAAATATCTTCTTGACTCGAAAGAGTGGATGAAAAAAATTGTTATTGCACGCTTAACTGAATTTGGTTGTGCTGAAAATGCCTCTAAAATTAATCCAATTCCATTATCAAGTATTGCATCTAAATATAGTTCTGGTGAACTTTCACCATCAGCAAACTAATGAATAAAATACGTTGGGGTATTATAGGCCCTGGTTCTATTGCACACAATTTCGCCGATGCCTTAAAGCAATCCTACTCTGGAGAATTGTTAGCAATTGCTAGCAGAACAAGTTCTAGATTGGAAGAATTTGGGAATAAATACAATATTAATCAAGAATTTAGATTTAACGATTATGATCAGTTACTTGATGATGAAAATATAGATGCAGTGTATATTTCAACACCGCATGTTTTTCATGCTGATTTATCTATTAAAGCTGCTGGCAAAGGAAAGCATATTCTTTGTGAGAAACCAGGAGCTTTAAATTTTAAACAAACATCTGAAGTCATTGAAAAAGTAAAAGAAGCTGGGGTATTTTATAAAGAAGGTTTTATGTACCGATGTCACCCACAAATACCAGCATTAATAAATTTGATTAAAAACAAAAGTATAGGGAATGTTAAATTAATTACTTCTTCTTTTGGATTTGACATGCAAAAAGTTATTCCAGATCACCGACTTTTTAACAAAAGTCTTGCTGGAGGATCTATTCTAGATGTTGGATTATATCCAGTATCTCTCTCAAGAATGATTGCAGGAGCAGCTTTAGAAAAAAAATTTATTAATCCCACTTCAATTTCAGCAGAGGGAAAAATAGGAGATACTGGTGTTGATGAATTATCTTCAGCAAAACTTTTTTTTGAAAACAATATAACGGCAGAGATATCAACGTCCATAATGCAGAATATGGATAATAATGCAGTCATTGAAGGAGAGAATGGAAAAATTATTGTTGATAATCCATGGATGCCAGGAAGGGACGGCGGTCCTTATGATACAAAAATTAGAGTCATAACTAATAGTGGAGAAAAAATTGAGGAGTTTAAAGGTCCAGAACATCTTTTTTTCTTTGAAGCTGAGCTTGCTTCTCAAACTATTTTAAAACAACGTACACAAGTTCCATATCCAGGCATGACATGGGATGACAGTCTTGGTAATATTAAAGTTCTTGATATGTGGAGAAAAGAAATTGGTTATTATTTAGAGGAGGATAATTAATATGCAGTACGACTCAATTGATGGTCTAGATAAAAAAATATCAAAATTAATAATGGGCAATGATAATCAAATATACTTTGATGAAGCTGCTAAATTGTGGGATCATTGGATTGAAGTTGGAGGAAATGCTTTTGATAATGCTCATATTTATGGCCAAGGATCCATGGAAAAACTTTTGGGAGACTGGCATAGAAAAAGAAATAATTTAAAAGATCTTGTTATTATTGCAAAGGGTGCTCATACACCTAATTGTGATCCAAAAAGTATTACGTCTCAACTAACAGAGTCTTTGGATAGATTGCAAACAGAAACTGCAGATATTTATATTATGCATCGTGATAATTTTGAAATTCCTGTTGATGAATTTATTGACGTATTAAATGAAGAAAAAAATAAAGGTAGAATAAAAATTTTTGGAGGTTCCAATTGGACATTAAGCCGTTTTAAAGATGCAAACAATTGGGCTGAACAAAATAATAAAGTTAAATTTAGTATACTCAATAACAATTTGGCTTTATGTAAAATGATTAAGCCTTTATGGGATGGATGTATATCATCTAATGACCAAGAAATTCTAACATATTTAGAATCTTCTAAAATTGCTCATTTATCATGGTCAAGTCAAGGTAGAGGATACTTTCTTCCAGATGACATAACACAACAAATAGAAGAAAAAATAACAAAGGATGAGTCTTCATGGCGTCAACCAGGAGAGCATTCAAGTGGTCCCCTTAGTTGTTTTGATAGTGAAGATAATAGAGAGAGAAAATCAAGAGCTATTGATCTTGCTAAAAAACTAAATACTGACTCGCAAAATATTGCAGGGGCTTGGCCACTTAACCTTGATTTCCCATCATTTGCTTTGATAGGTCCAAGAATTATCTCTGAAATAGACTCAAGTTTAAAAAATCTTGATCTTGAATTAACTAGAGAACAAGTAAATTGGTTGAATTTAAAAGATTAAGAAATCTTTCCATCACTTTTACCTTTATTTAATATTGGTTCAATTAATTGAGTAAGATTTTCTGGTTTTTCACCTTTATCCATTTTTTCTAACATATGCACTGCCATTTGACCCATTTTAGCCAATGGATGACTGATATATGTTAAATTTTGTGAACTCAGATAATTATCATGATCATTATAACCTACAACTGATATATCTTTAGCTATGACGAGGCCTCTTTTCTGACACTCTTGAAGACATCCAATAAAATATTTATCTAATGAACAAATTACAGCTGTTGGTGGATCTTTCAAATCCAGAAGTTTTTTTGATAAGTATATTCCAGTTAAAGTAGTGTGATCAAGCGACTCTTGATAATATTTAGCATTAAATTTAATATTTTTATTTTTATGAAATTC
>CACIRR010000009.1 GCA_902589095.1 uncultured Alphaproteobacteria bacterium
TTCAACGCCTGCTGATAAATCTAGTTTCATAAGGGCGTCTACTGTTTGAGGGGTTGGATCAATTATATCTATTAGCCTATTGTGGGTTCTGATTTCAAATTGATCTCTACTTTTTTTATCAACGTGCGGTGATTTATTGACAGTAAATTTTTCAAATCTTGTTGGTAAAGGAATTGGTCCTTTGACTTTTGCACCTGTCCTTTTTGCAGTATTAATGATTTCTCCCGTGCTGTTATCTAAAAGCTTATTATCAAAAGCTCTTAATCTGATGCGTATGTTTTGAGAGTCCATTATGCTAGCTTTGCCTTTACTTCGTCTGCGACATTTGATGGAACTTGTTCATAATGATCAAATTGCATTGAATAGTTTGCTCTTCCTTGTGAGAGAGATCTTAAATTATTTACATAGCCAAACATATTTGCAAGTGGCACCATAGCATCAACGACATTTGCATTACCTCTGGTGGACATTTCTTGTACTTGGCCTCTTCGACTATTTAAATCTCCAATAACATCACCCATGTATTCTTCTGGTGTTACAACCTCAACTTTCATCATTGGTTCTAAAAGTACAGGACTTGCCTTTGCAATACCTTCTCTGAAAGCTGCTCTTGCAGCTATTTCAAAAGCTAAAACACTAGAGTCAACATCATGATAGGCGCCATCAGTTAAGGTTGCCTTAAAATCTATACAAGGGAAACCTGCCATAACCCCCGTTTGTTGTTGAGCAATCAATCCTTTCTCAACACCAGGTATTAATTCTGTAGGAATGTTTCCACCTTTTATTTTATTTATAAACTCATATCCGCTACCAGGTTCCCCAGGCTCAAAAGTAATTTTTACTCTTGCAAATTGACCAGCACCACCTGACTGTTTCTTATGAGTATAATCAACGTCGTAAGGAGCAGATATAGTTTCTCTGTAAGCTACTTGAGGTGCACCTACATTAGCTTCAACTTTAAACTCTCTTTTCATTCTATCGACAAGTATTTCCAAATGAAGCTCACCCATACCTTTGATGATTGTTTGACCACTTTCATGATCAGTAGTGACTCTAAAACTAGGATCCTCTTGAGCTAATCTTCCTAAAGCGGTTCCCATTTTTTCATGGTCAGCTTTTGTTTTTGGCTCAACTGCAACTTCAATTACTGGATCAGGAAAATCCATTTTTTCAAGCACAATTGGTTCAGTTGAAGAACACAGTGTTTCCCCAGTGGTTACGTCTTTCAGTCCAACTAAAGCAACAATATCACCTGCATTAGCTGTTTTAATTTCTTCTCTATTATTTGCATGCATTAATAGCATCCTACCTATGTTTTCCTTTTTGCCAGAAGTAGAGTTTAGAACAGTATCTTTAGTGTTGATAGTTCCAGAGTAAATTCTAGTAAATGTTAAGCTTCCAACAAATGGGTCTGTCATGATTTTGAATGCTAAAGCGCTAAAAGGTTCATTATCATCACATTTTCTAGTTAGTTCTTTTTGATCATCATCAACTGAAACACCACGAACATTATCAACATCAATTGGTGAAGGCATATAATCTATAACTGCATCGAGCAAAGGTTGAACACCTTTATTTTTAAATGCAGAACCAGTCAAAACTGGAACAAAAGATCCATTAATAGTTCCTTTACGAATACATTTTTTTAAATCATCAATAGACGGTTCATTTCCATCAAGATATGCTTCCATTATTGAATCATCTTCCTCGACTGCTTTTTCAACTAATTTTTCCCTATACTCTTTAGATTGATCTTTTAATTCCTCTGGTATCTCTGTGACATCAAATTTAGCACCAAGACTTTCATCATGCCATATAATTGCTTTATTAGAAACTAAGTCCACAACTCCCTTTAGATCGCTTTCAATACCAATTGGAAGCTGCAATACAAGTGGATAAGATCCTAGCCTTTCGGTAATCATATCAACACACATAAAGAAATTTGCACCTGTTCTATCAAGCTTATTTACAAAACACATTCTAGGGACTTTATATTTATCAGCCTGACGCCATACTGTTTCTGATTGAGGCTCTACTCCTGCCACTCCATCAAATACTGCAACAGCACCATCAAGAACTTTTAATGATCTTTCGACTTCAATAGTGAAGTCTACGTGCCCTGGAGTGTCAATGATATTAATTCTATGATCGTTCCAAAAACATGTTGTAGCAGCTGAAGTAATAGTAATTCCTCTTTCTTGCTCTTGCTCCATCCAGTCCATTGTAGCTGCCCCGTCATGAACTTCACCGATCTTGTGAGACTTTCCAGTATAATATAATATTCTTTCAGTTGTAGTTGTTTTACCAGCATCAATGTGAGCCATAATGCCTATGTTTCTATATTTTTCTAAACTATGAGTTCTAGACATTTTTTACCACCTAAAATGAGAAAAGGCTCTATTTGCTTCAGCCATTTTATGAGTCTCTTCTCTTTTTTTAACTGAATTGCCTTTGTTGTTAAATGCATCAAAAATTTCATTTGCAACTCTCTCACGCATTGTTTTTTCGTTTCTTTTGATTGCTGAGTCAACTATCCATTTCATTGCTAATGTTTGTGCTCTTCTTGGTCTTACTTCCATTGGAACTTGATAAGTTGCTCCACCAACTCTTCTTGATCTTACTTCAAGACTTGGTTTAACATTATTTAGGGCCTCATGAAAAAAATCAATTGGGCTTTTGTCAGTTTTTTTTGATAAAATGTCAAATGCACCATAAACAATTTTTTCTGAAGCAGATTTTTTTCCATCTATCATTATTCTATTCATGAATTTGGTTAGTATAATATCTTTAAATTTATGATCAGGAATAACATTTCTTTTTTCAGCAGCTCTTCTTCTAGACATAATTATTTAGGTTTTTTGGCGCCGTATAACGAGCGTCTTTGTTTGCGTGCACTTACACCTTGGGTGTCAAGAGTTCCTCTTAAAATATGATACCTTACACCAGGAAGGTCTTTTACTCTCCCTCCTCTAAGTAATACAACTGAATGCTCTTGAAGATTGTGACCTTCACCAGGTATATATGCAGATACCTCTTGACCGTTGGTAAGCTTTACCCTAGCCACTTTTCGAAGAGCAGAATTAGGTTTTTTTGGAGTTGTTGTGTACACTCTTGTGCATACACCTCTTTTTTGAGGACAGGCAGATAGAGCTGGAACCTTGTTCCTTTTTTTTTGAACTTTTCTACCTTTTCTAACTAGTTGATTTATAGTCGGCATATTTTTCCCTGTTAAGCGTTTGGAATTAATTTTCCACTACCATTAACAAAAAGTAGCAGGTCTTTATTAATTGAATACGATAAAGTCAAGAAATATATGCAAATTATGAAGAAATTTCGCTATTTTCTCTCATACTATTTCTTTGTTCTAATATCTCTTGATCTTTAATCTTAGCTAATTTTTCATATTCAGTTGTCATTTTACCCGTACCAGCAGGAATTAAACGACCAACGATGACGTTTTCCTTGAGGCCATTTAATTTATCAATTTTACCTAAAGTTGCAGCATCAGTCAGAACTTTAGTTGTCTCTTGGAATGAGGCAGCTGAGATAAATGAAGAAGTTTGTAAGCTAGCTTTAGTTATACCTAATAAAACAGGTTCGGCAATAACAGGTTTTTTACCTTTAGAGACAAGGGTTTTATTTATTTTTAATAAATCTCTTTTTTGAATTTGCTCTCCAACTATTAGAGATGAATCTCCTGGATCTTTGATAAGAACTTTTTGCAACATTTGTCTAGCAATTGTCTCAATATGTTTATCATTTATAAAAACACCTTGCAGTTTATATACAGCTTGAACCTCTTTAACTAAGTACCTGGCCAGTTCTTCAACACCAAGTATACGTAATATGTCATGAGGTACTGGTGTCCCCTCAACTAGTATATCACCTTTTTTTACGAAATCGCCTTCTTGAACATTTAAATACTTAGCTCTAGGTATTAATAATTCAAACGTATTTTCACCATCAACACTCGATATAACTAACCTTCTTTTATTTTTATAGTCTTTACCAAAAGATATTTGTCCATCAATCTCACACATAATTGCTGGATCCTTAGGTTTTCTTGCTTCGAACAATTCTGCAACTCTTGGAAGTCCTCCAGTGATATCTTTAGTTTTAGATGACTCTTTTGGTATTCTTGCAAGAACTTGTCCAGCAGATACTTCTTGACCATCTTCAACACTAAGGATTGAGTCAATCGACATTGGATAATTAATTATGTTTTCACTTTCAGTGTTTTCTTCATCAAGAGAATTATTAATATTTATAGCAGGTTTAAAATTTTTAGATTTAGGATTCTGACTCCAATCAATTACTATTTTACTTGAAATTCCTGTAGTATCATCAATTGACTCCCTAAAAGAAATACCTTGTTGAAGATCAACGTATTTTATAAAACCATCTTTTTCAGCAATTATAGGAAGAGTATAAGGATCCCACTCAGCCAAAAGATCATTAATGTTAACCTTTTGATCTTCTTCAACTAATAATTTTGAACCGAAAGGAACATTAAATGAAAATTTTTCTTCACCATCAGCTATTATTTTTATTTTTGCATTTCTACTTAATATGATTTTGTTTTTAATTTTATCGACAATTAATCTTATATTTTCAAACTTTACAATACCTTGAATAGGTGAAACCGCATTTGATTGCTCTACAGAAGAGCTTGCAGCACCTCCTATATGGAAAGTTCTCATTGTTAATTGAGTTCCTGGCTCACCGATTGATTGAGCAGCAATTATTCCAACTGCTTCTCCCATATTAACTTCAGTTCCTCTAGCTAAATCTCTTCCATAACATTTTGCACATATTCCATCTTCAGTTTCACATGTAAGAACAGATCTGATTTTCATTGATCTAATTCCTATATTTTTTATTTCATCAAGATGTTTTTCTTCAATAATATCTCCAGCATTAATTAAAATATTATTTTTTAAGTCCAAGATATCATTTGCAGGTGTTCGTCCCAAAATTCTCTCAGATAATGGAGATGTAATATTTCCAGACTCAACTATTTCTTCAACCATTACACCTTTTTCTGTTTTACAATCTAATTCTCTAATAACTGCGTCTTGAGCAACATCAACTAATCTTCTGGTCAAGTATCCACTACTGGCTGTTTTTAAAGCTGTATCTGCAAGTCCCTTTCTTGCTCCATGGGTTGACGTAAAATATTCTAAAACAGATAAGCCTTCCTTAAAGTTAGATTTTATTGGATTTTCAATGATTTCTCCAGATGGTTTTGCCATTAAACCTCTCATACCAGCTAACTGTTTTAATTGCGCAGCAGAACCTCGCGCACCTGAGTGAGCCATCATATAAACTGAATTAATTGGTTTATCATCGGCTGGGTTTGAAATAACATCAAGCATTTTATCAGCAACTTTATTTGTGCACTCTGACCATGCATCAACTACTTTATTGTATTTTTCTCCTTGTGTAATCAGTCCATCCTGGTATTGATTTTCATATTCTTTAACCTTTGATTGTGTCTCATCGAGCAATTTTTGTTTTTCTTCTGGAATGATAAGATCATCTTTTCCAAATGAGATGCCTGCTATAGCAGCATACTTAAATCCTATTTGCATTATACTATCTGCAAAAAGAACAGTCTCTTTTTGACCACAAAATCTGTAAACAGTATCAATTAAGTTACTAACCTCTTTTTTAGTAAGAACTTTATTGATTAGACTAAAATTTATTTTTTCATTTTTGGGAAGAGAGTCAGCTAACAGCATCCTTCCAGCAGTTGTTTCAACTTTTAAATATGACCCATCAATGTTTTTAATCCTTACATTAATTTTTGTATGCAAAGTTATGTCTTTTGATTCAATTGCTTTTAATATTTCATTTATATCAACAAAATTTCTGCCTTCACCTTTTTGATTGTTACGAATGATTGATAAATAATATATTCCTAAAACAATATCTTGAGATGGCACAATTATTGGTTTTCCACTAGATGGAGAAAGTATATTGTTTGTACTCATCATAAGCACTCTAGCTTCAAGCTGAGCTTCAAGACTCAAGGGGACATGCACTGCCATTTGATCTCCATCAAAATCAGCATTAAACGCTGTACATACTAATGGATGCAACTGTATAGATTTACCTTCGATTAAAACAGGTTCAAAAGCTTGTATACCTAATCTATGCAAGGTTGGAGCTCTATTAAGAAGAACTGGGTGCTCTCTTATAACTTCTTCTAATATATCCCAAACTCTTGAGTCTTCTTTTTCAACAAGTTTTTTTGCTGCTTTTATTGTGTTTGCCCAGCCATAAACATCTAATTTATGAAAAATAAACGGCTTAAATAATTCTAATGCCATTTTTTTTGGAATTCCACACTGATGTAATTTCAGATTTGGTCCTACAACAATTACTGATCTGCCTGAATAATCTACTCTTTTACCTAATAAGTTTTGTCTGAATCTTCCCTGCTTTCCCTTCAGCATATCAGATAGAGATTTAAGTGGACGCTTGTTGGTTGAAGTTATTACTCTACCTCTTCTGCCATTATCAAATAATGCATCAACAGACTCTTGAAGCATTCTTTTTTCGTTTCTAATAATTATGTCTGGAGCTCTTAAATCAATTAGCCTTTTTAATCTATTATTTCTGTTAATTACTCTTCGATAAAGATCATTTAAATCACTCGTAGCAAATCTCCCACCATCTAATGGTACAAGAGGTCTAAGTTCAGGAGGAATAACAGGTAAAACTTTTAATATCATCCATTCTGGTTTATTTTTTGACAATATAAATGACTCAAGCAATTTTAATCTTTTTGTAAGTTTGGTTTTTTTCAACTCCGACTTAGTTTCCAGGAGATCATTTTTAGTTTGATTAAAATCTGCTTCAAGATCAATGTTCAATAGCATTTGCTCTATAGCTTCAGCTCCTATAGCTGCACTGAATGAGTCTTCACCATATTCATCTTGGTAGTCAATATATTGATCTTCTGAAATTACATCTCCTTTTTTTAAATCAGTCAACCCTGGTTCAACAACAATGAACTGTTCAAAATAAAGTACTTTTTCTAAATTTTTAATTGTCATATCTAACAAAGTAGCTATTCTACTTGGAAGAGATTTCATAAACCATATGTGTGACACAGGCGCAGCAAGCTCTATATGCCCCATTCTATCACGTCTAACTTTTGATAAGGTAACTTCTACGCCACATTTTTCGCAAATTATACCCCTGAATTTCATTCTTTTATATTTTCCACAAAGACATTCGTAATCCTTTACTGGTCCAAATATTCTAGAACAAAACAACCCATCCTTTTCAGGTTTAAATGTCCTATAATTAATTGTTTCTGGTTTTTTTATTTCACCAAATGACCATGATCTTATGTCATCTGCGCTCGCTATAGAAATTTTGAGACTGTTAAAATTTTGGACACCTAAATTTTGGCTAAAAATATTCATTAATTCTTTATTCATTGTCTGTCACCATGGATTCTATTTTATTTAATTCTTCAGAATTACTATCTTTAAATTCTAGATTTAAACCTAAGGATCTTAATTCTTTAACCATAACATTAAATGACTCTGGTGTGCCAGACTCAAAATTGTTATCACCTTTAACGATTGACTCATATACTTTTGTTCTGCCCGCAACATCATCAGATTTAATAGTAAGAATTTCTTGCAAAGTATAGGCTGCACCATATGCTTCTAAAGCCCAAACTTCCATTTCTCCAAATCTTTGACCTCCAAATTGTGCTTTACCTCCAAGAGGTTGTTGTGTAACAAGGCTATATGGTCCAATAGACCTAGCATGAATTTTTTCATCAACCAAATGATGGAGCTTAAGCATATAAACATAACCTACAGTCACTGGTCTTTCAAATTTTTCCCCTGTTATTCCATCATAAAGAGTTTCTTGGCCTGAAGTAGATACTCCTGATTGCTCAAGCAGCAAAGTAATATCTTTTTCCTTTGCACCATCAAAAACAGGAGTTGCAAATGGAACTCCCTCTTTTAGATTTTCAGCTAATTCTAATAACTGATCATCATTCATTTCATTAATCTTATCTTTGTGATTGACTTGTTCATAAATCTGAAGAAGTTTATTTTTAAGGTCATTGGTATGACCTTCAGTCTTCATTTTTGTAATCATTTCAGACACTTGCCTACCAAGTGAAGCAGATGCCCAACCTAGATGCGTTTCTAAAATTTGACCAATATTCATTCTGCTAGGAACTCCCAATGGATTTAATACAATATCGACGGATCTTCCATCTTCAAGATAAGGCATATCTTCAACAGGACAAATCTTTGAGATAACACCTTTATTACCATGCCTTCCAGCCATCTTATCACCTGGTTGAAGTTTTCTTTTAACTGCAATAAAAACTTTAATGAGTTTCAAAACACCCGGTAAAAGCTCATCACCACTTTGTATTTTGTCAATTTTGTTTTCAAACTTTTGATTTATGTTTCCTAATTGATTTTCATAATTTTTTATCAATGACTCAATTTGTGAAGTTGTTTTTTCCTCTTGAATATTTATTTTTATTAAGTCGTTAACACTTAACTCATCAAGCTGATCAAATGAAAGTTTTGTATTTTTATCAAAACCATTTAAGCCAGATAAGTAGGTTTTTCCTATAAAAATTTCCTTGAGGTGATTGCCAAAACTTTTACTCAATATTTCTAACTCATCTTCTTTATCTCTTGCAATCATTTCTATTTGAGAATTTTCTATACTTATGGCTCTTTCGTCTTTTTCAATTCCTCTTCTTGAAAAAACTCTTATTTCAACAACAGTTCCTTTTACGCCGGGCGGTACTCGAAGGCTCGTGTCTTTAACATCTGCTGCTTTTTCACCAAAAATAGCTCTTAAAAGCTTTTCTTCAGGAGTCATTGGCGATTCTCCCTTAGGAGTAACTTTTCCAACAAGTATATCTCCAGAGGTTACTTCTGCGCCAACATAAACTATCCCAGTTTCATCAAGATTAATTAGCATTTCCTCACTTGCATTAGGAATATCTCTTGTAATATCTTCTGGGCCTAGTTTAGTATCTCTAGCCATTACTTCGAACTCTTCAACATGAATTGAAGTAAACACATCATCTTGTACAACTTTTTCTGATATTAAAATTGAGTCTTCAAAATTGTAACCATTCCAAGGCATAAATGCAACTAATACATTTCTACCTAAAGCTAGTTCTCCCAAGTCTGTAGCTGGTCCATCAGCAATTACTTGATTTTTCGCAACTTTATCACCAACGCTCACCAAGGGTCTTTGGTTTATGCACGTATTTTGATTAGATCTTTGAAATTTTAGCAGATTATAAATATCTATTTTGTTCAGGGAAGTATCTTTTTTATCCGTTACCCTAATTACTATTCTATTGGCGTCAAGTTGATCAACGATACCATCTCTCTTGGCAACAACTGTTGAACCACTATCTTTTGCTACAGTGTATTCCATTCCTGTACCAACTAATGGGGCTTTTGGTTTAATTAATGGCACAGCTTGTCTCATCATGTTTGATCCCATTAGAGCTCTGTTAGCATCATCATTTTCTAAGAAGGGGATTAAAGAGGAAGCAACAGAAACTAATTGTTGGGGAGAGACATCCATTAAATCAATTGAAGCAACAGGAGCATTAATAAATTCTCCATTTTTTCTACAGCTTACTATTTCACTTAAGAATGTTCCTTTATTATCTAATTCTGAATTGGCTTGGGCAATTACAAAATCTTCTTCATTGATAGCGCTTAAATAAATTACTTTTTCAGTTACCTTGCCATTATCCACAATTCTATATGGTGTTTCAATGAATCCATAATTATTAATTCTTGAGTAAGATGCAAGACTGTTAATTAATCCAATATTTGCTCCTTCAGGTGTTTCAATTGGACATATTCTTCCATAGTGGGTTTGATGAACATCTCTCACTTCAAAACCAGCTCTTTCCCTGTTCAAACCACCTGGTCCTAAAGCTGAAACTCTTCTCTTGTGTGTAATCTCACTCAATGGGTTAGTTTGATCCATAAATTGACTTAGTTGACTAGTACCAAAAAATTCTTTTATTGAAGCTGCAACGGGTTTAGCGTTAATTATGTCTTGAGGCATAATATTATCAACTTCAAGTGAACTTAAACGCTCTTTAATGGCTCTGTCCATTTTTAATAAACCTACACGATACTGGTTTTCAAGGAGCTCACCTACAGACCTAACTCTTCTATTTGCAAGATGATCAATATCATCTATCTCTCCTTTTCCATCAATGAGGTTGTGCATATGTTTAACAACATCAATGATGTCTGTTTTATCAAGAGTTCGCTGTGCAATATCAGTACTTTTTTTAAACTTTGAATTTATTTTTAACCTTCCGACAGATGATAGATCATATCTGTCTTTGTTGAAAAATAAATTATTAAATAAAAGCTCAGCAGTTTCAATTGTTGGTGGCTCACCTGGTCTCAGAATTTTAAATATTTCAAATAAAGCCTCTTCTCTAGACCTAGCTTTGTCTAACTGCAATGAACTTCTTAAATATGAACCAATTTCAATGTTATCAATTTTTAGTATATCAATTTTTTTTGAGTTGTTGTTTTCTAAGAAACTCAAAAAATCCTCATCAATTTCAAATCCAGCTTCATAATAAATTTTACCTGACTTTTCATCTATAATGTCGGAGGCAATAAACATACCTATAAGTGAATTGCTATCTATACAAAAATTTTGACCTACTTTATTCTCTAATTCTCTTATATGCTTTTGATTGACTTTAGTGCCCTTTGAAACAAGTATTTTTCCATTTTTTTCGTTTAATAAATCATAGTTTAAAATTTTTCCTTTATAAAAAGACGGTTTAATTTTGAATTTCCATCCATATTGATCTTTTTTTAGTTGAATATTCTCATAAAACGTTGCAAGAATTTCTTCAGAAGTCATTCCAAGTATTTTTTTTGGATCGGGATCAATTTTATTTTTCTCGCACTCATTCAAATAATTTTCAGATCTTGAGCTCAAAAGACATTTAAGTAATGTAGATACTGGGAATTTTCTTTTTCTATCAATTCTTGCATGAATATTATTTTTTGCGTCGTGTTCAAAGTCAAGCCATGAGCCTCTGTATGGGATTATTCTGGCATTAAACAAATACTTTCCACTGGTATGAGTTTTGCCATAATCATGATCAAAAAATATTCCAGGTGATCGGTGCATTTGACTAACTACAACTCTTTCAGTTCCATTTACAACAAATGTGGCATCTTTTGTCATAAGTGGAATGTCTCCCATATATACCTCTTGCTCTTTTATATCTCGTACAGATTTAGTGCCTGCAATTTCATCAATATCCCATATTATTAATCTAAAATTAACTAATAAAGGCGCACCATAGGTCATTCCTCTTTGTGAGCATTCGTCGACATCATATTTTGGAATTCCTATATCAAAACTAACATAATCAACTGTAGCTCTTTCTGTATAATCATTGATTGGAAATACAGATTTAAAAATAGCATGTAGACCAGTATCTTCTTTTTTTTCAGGATCGACTTTTAATTGCAAAAAATTGTCATATGATCTTTTTTGAACCTCAACTAAATTTGGAAGTGATGTAACTAGTGGAATTTTACCAAAAGATTTTCTAATTTTTTTTGAATTAATATAGTCTAGACTCATGCATGTACCCTTTTTTAAAAAAGTTAATTAAGACCCCCAATAATGGAGGTCTTAAAATAAATTATTTTAACTCTACTTTTGCTCCAGCAGCTTCAAGAGCTTTTTTCATCTCTTCTGCTTCAGCTTTAGCAACACCCTGCTTAAGTGGTTTTGGTGCTCCTTCAACTAAATCTTTAGCTTCTTTGAGACCAAGAGCAGTAATTGTTCTAACTTCCTTGATTACTGCAATTTTATTCGATCCAGCTTCAGCAAGAACAACATCAAATTCAGATTTTTCTTCTGCTGCTGCCTCACCTCCTCCAGCTCCTGGAGCAGCGGCAACTGCTACGGGTGCTGCAGCTGATACACCCCATTTTTCTTCAAGCAACTTGCTTAATTCTGCTGCTTCAAGGACTGTTAGTGACGATAAATCATCTACAATTTTATTTAAATCAGCCATTTTTATCTCCTCTTAAACCTAGTTAGACTCTTCAAGTTTCTTACTTTGAGCACTCATCATTCTCGCCATTTTACCTGCAGGCTCTTTTACAATTGATGCAATTTTTTGAGCTGGTGCAGATAAAAGTCCAACAATCTTACCTCTTAATTCATCCATCGATGGCAAAGTTGCAAGAAAATTGATTTTTGTATTATCTATTTTCTCACCATCAAAGCCTCCACCAATTATTTTGAAATTCTCAAATTTCTTTTCAAAATTGACAGCAACTTTTGCTGGAGCTACTGGATCGTCTGAATATGCAATTGCAGTAGGGCCAGTAAATAAATCAGCAATATTTTTGAACTGAGTGTCTTCTAAAGCAAGTTTAGTGAGTCTGTTCTTTGTTACCTTAAATTTTGCACCATTATCCCTCATATCTTTTCTTAACTGTTCAGCTTCATCAACAGTAATACCAGAATAATGAGCAACAATAACTGAAGAAGAAGAATTTAATTCCTCTTTAAGTTTTTCTACAAAATCTTTTTTTTCAGAACGGTTCACTTTTACCTCGGTTTATTATTTAGGTTTAACCCTAAAATTAGCTGTCTTAAGTTTGCTCATCAAACTAAGACAAGCCTGTCAAGAAGCTAATCAATGGACTCGCTTCAGTCTGTGCAGGTTATTAAGCTTACGCCCCTGCAGTCTTTGACAGGTGATAGCTTTTTTTAAAGCTATCTGTTGAACTAGTTAACGCAGACTTGCTAGGTTAATTTCTAATCCAACACCCATAGTTGAAGCTATGGTAACTTTTTTTATAAATGACCCTTTTACTGCTTCAGGTTTACTCTTGTTTATTGAAGAATAAAAAAACTTTAGGTTTTCTAGTAGGTCATTTTCATCAAAACTCATTTTTCCAATTCCTGCGTGCACGATGCCGCCTTTGTCATTTTTAAATTGGACTTGACCAGCTTTGGCATTCTTAACAGCAGTGGCAATATCTGGAGTTACTGTTCCAAGCTTAGGATTTGGCATTAAACCCTTCGGGCCTAGTATTTTTGCAACTTTTCCAACAGATGGCATCATATCTGGAGAAGCAATAAGAAGATCAAAAGAAATCTTTCCTGATGAAATTGTTTCAATTAAATCATTTTCCCCAACTAAATCTGCACCAGCATCTTTAGCCTCTTTTTGTTTATCTCCTTTAGCTAAAACTGCTACATTTATAGATTTGCCAGTACCCTTTGGTAAACTTGTAACACCCCTAATACCTTGATCAGTTTTATTTGAGTCAATGCCTAAATTTATTGCAACTTCTAAAGTTTCATCAAATTTAGCATATTTATTTTCTTTTAATATTTTAATTGCTTCAATTGGTTCATAACTTTTAGAGACATCAATTGAGTCTAATAATTTTTTATTGTTCTTTGTAATCTTCATACTATTTTAAAACCTCCATGCCCATTGAAACAGCTGAACCTTTAACCATGTTAACAGCACCTTCAAGATTAACAGCATTTAAGTCCTGCATTTTATCTTTTGCAATTTTTTCAATATCTGCCATTGTAACTTTTCCAAGCGTTGTTCTGCCAGGTGTTGAATTACCTTTTTTTATTTTTGCAGCTTTTTTTAAATAGTAACTTACAGGTGGAAGTTTAGTTATGAAATCAAAAGATCTATCTTTATATGCAGTTATTATAACTGGAATTGGAGCTCCTTTTTCTACATCTTTTGTTTTGTCATTAAAAGCTTTGCAGAAATCCATAATATTTAAACCTCTTTGACCTAATGCTGGACCAACTGGTGGAGAAGGATTTGCACCCCCCGCAGGAATTTGAAGTTTAATTAATCCTAGTACTTCTTTTGCCATATTAACTCCTAATTTTACGCCTTTTCAACTTGTGAATACTCTAAATCTACGGGTGTTGATCTGCCAAATATAGAAACTGCAACCCTTAATCTAGCTTTTTCTTCATCAATCTGTTCAATTTCTCCATTAAAAGATGCGAATGGTCCATCAATAACTTTGACTTGTTCGCCCACGTCATACATAACTGCTGGTCTGGATTTTTCAACACCATCAACCACCTGTTCAGAAATTCTCTTAGCCTCAGCATTACTAATAGGAACTGGTTTACCTTTATTACCTAAAAAACCTGATAATTTTGGGGTATTCTTAATAATATGCCATGTATCATCATTAAGATTCATTTTGATCAGTATGTAACCCGGAAAAATTTTTCTTTCGGTATTTATTCGAACTCCTCTTTTTACTTCAACAATATTTTGGGTTGGTACAGAAACCTCCTCTATATGATCTGCGATACCAAGTTTATTGGCTTGATCAACTATACTATCTGCTACCTTTTTTTCATAGCCTGAATAAGCATGAAGAACATACCATCTACACTTTATCATCTTATAGACCTGAACCTATTTCTATTATTTTTTTAATTGAAAAGGACCAAACTTGATCGCTCAACAGAAAAAAGAGAGAAAATAAAAAAATAAGCAAAATGACAATTAATGATGAAATAAAAGTATCTCTTCTAGTTGGCCAAGTAACCTTTTGTAATTCCTGTCTTACTTGCCTTACAAAAAGAGCGGGTGATGTTTTTTTATTTTCCATATATTAATTTCCAAATAGTGGCAGGAGTGGCAGGACTTGAACCCGCAGCCCCCGGTTTTGGAGACCGGTGCTCTACCAGTTGAGCTACACTCCTAACATTTTGAAATAGCTAAAACTAGTAGAGCGGTCTCAAACACCTATTCAATAATTTCAGCTACAACTCCAGCACCAACAGTTCTACCACCTTCTCTAATTGCAAATTTCAGACCTTTGTCCATTGCTATAGGAGATAGTAAGGTAACTTCCATTGCGATGTTATCTCCTGGCATAACCATTTCAGTTCCCTCTGGAAGTTTAATAGTGCCGGTAACATCAGTAGTTCTAAAGTAAAACTGCGGTCTATAATTTGAAAAGAATGGAGTATGTCTTCCACCCTCTTCTTTTTTTAGAACATAAGCTTCTGCTTTAAATTTTGTATGAGGTTTAATTGATCCTGGCTTAGCAAGAACTTGACCACGCTCAACTTCTTCTCTTTTGGTTCCTCTGAGTAAAACACCTACGTTATCACCTGCTTCTCCTGAGTCTAGAAGTTTTCTAAACATTTCTACACCAGTACATGTAGTTTTTTGAGCGTCTCTTATTCCTAAGATTTCAATTTCTTCACCAACCTTTATTTGACCTTGTTCAATACGACCTGTTACAACAGTTCCTCTTCCTGAAATTGAAAATACGTCCTCTACTGGCATAAGGAATGGCTGATCAATAGGTCTAGAAGGTTGTGGTATAGACTCATCAACAGCTTTCATAAGTTCAATAATTGAATTTTTACCTATTTCATCATCTCTGCCTTCTAAAGCAGCAAGAGCAGATCCCTTGACGATTGGGATAGTATCACCAGGAAACTCGTATGAAGTAAGAAGCTCTCTAATTTCCATTTCAACCAAATCGATCAATTCTTTATCATCAACTTGATCAACTTTATTCATGTAAACAACAAGGGCTGGAACACCAACTTGTCTTGCTAAAAGAATATGTTCTCTAGTTTGAGGCATAGGTCCATCAGCAGCATTAACAACAAGAATGCCACCGTCCATCTGTGCAGCACCAGTAATCATATTTTTTACGTAATCTGCGTGACCAGGACAATCTACGTGTGCATAGTGTCTTGCCTCTGTTTCGTATTCTACGTGAGCTGTTGAAATTGTAATTCCACGCTCTCTCTCCTCAGGAGCTTTGTCTATGTTTGCATAATCAGTAAATTCTGCTCCACCAGCTTCTGCTAAAACTTTTGTTATTGCAGCAGTTAAAGTAGTTTTACCATGATCAACGTGTCCAACGGTACCGATATTACAATGCGGTTTATTTCTTTCAAATTTTGCTTTAGCCATTTTTTTTACCCCAGTATTAAAATATTCATTTTGGAGCGGGTGAAGGGAATCGAACCCTCGTAGCCAGCTTGGAAGGCTGGAGCTTTACCACTAAGCTACACCCGCTTTATAACCGACTCACTCACTCACTCACTTTTTTTCCTACTCTCCATTTATGGTGGAGGGGGTAGGATTCGAACCTACGTACGCTCACGCGGGCGGATTTACAGTCCGCTGCCTTTAACCACTCGACCACCCCTCCAGATTTGAAGAAAATGGCACATACTAATTAATTAGTATGATTGTCAATCTAAAACAACTAACTTCCCGCCTTAAGATACATAAGTTCATAAAAGCGCGCCCCTTTTAGACAAAAAATTAGATTTTGTATATATCTAGATTGAATTTAAATAACAAATCTGTGATAATCCAAAATGGTCAAAAAAAAACACCAAAAACCTCATAATACAGGGAAAATTCAAATAATTTATGGCCTCCATGCTGTAAGAGCTGCACTTATGAATAGTAAAAGGGCGCATGAGGAGCTCTACATTACTGAAAACAATAGACAAATTGAAGAAAATTTAAGATCAAAAATTAAAAAAATCACAATTCTAGATCAGAGAGAGTTTAAAAAACTGCACGGAGAGATAAAATCTACTCAAGGAATAGTTTTAAGAACTAATGATTTTGAAAGGCCTAGCTTTCAAGAATTCTTAAAAAACGAAGATAAAAAGGATAAATCTGTTTTATTAGCTTTAGATCAAGTTACGGACCCTCAAAATATTGGATCAATAATGCGTTCATGCGCCTTATTCAATTGCGCAGCAATTATATTGGCAAAAGATAATGCTCCCGATCTCACCTCCTCATTATACAAGGCTGCTTCAGGCGCAGCAGAAATCGTAAATTATTTTAAAGTTACAAATTTAAAGAGAAGTATTTCAGAATTAAAAAAATATGGTTATTGGGTCTATGGGTTTGATTCCTCAAATGAGAGCAAATCAGTAAATGTTAATTTTTCAAAAAAGTCAATTTTGGTTTTTGGCTCAGAGGGAAAAGGTATGAGAGATCTAGTAAAAAAAGAATGCGATGAAATAATACAATTAAAAATACAAAAAAATACAGATTATATGATCGATAGTTTAAATGTTTCAAATGCTGCTTCAATTGCACTTTACGAATTTTTCAAATCTTAATTTCAATTTTTGATAAATGGTGCCGCGTGTCGGAATCGAACTGACCACCTGATGATTACAAATCAACTGCTCTACCAAATGAGCTAACGCGGCACTAAAATGCCATTTACAATTAATTTAAAATTTCGACAAGTGATTTATATTTTAAATTCCAGGAATATATGGAACACCGTCACCTTTTGCTTTTTCATTAATTTCACTCAAGGTTGAACAAGCTGTTAGGGGGGAAATTACTAGAAACAATATTAGTATTAATTTTCTCATATTTTTAATATATCTTTTCTATTTTTGCTGCACAATACTTAAATTCTGGAATTTTTCCATATGGATCAAGTGCTGGATTTGTTAGTAAATTTGCTGCTGCTTCATTATAACAAAATGGAATAAATATAACACCTTCTGGAATAGCCCTATCTTCCCTTACTCTTATTTTTATTGAACCTCTTCTTGTGGATACTCTTATTTCATCACCTGGTTTAATATTATTTTTTAAAATTTCATTTGGTGATATTGAAACTGTTGCTTCTGGTTCTATTGCATCTAGATTAGATGCTTTTCTAGTCATTGCCCCAGTATGCCAATGTTCGAGCTGTCTTCCTGTGGTTAAAATTAATGCAAATTCATCATCGGGTAACTCATCAGGAGAAGTAACACTTGCAGGAACAAATTTACCTCTGCCATTTTCATTTGGAAATTTATCTCCAAAAACAATTTCATCTCCAGGAGTAGTTGGTGACTTACTTGGATACGTTACAGAGTTTTCATCCTCAAGCCTATCCCACGAAATATTATTTAGAGAAGGCATGGTTTTACACATCTCATCATATATTTCTTTAGGATGTTTGTAGTCCCAATTTAAACCCAGTCTTTTACCAAGTTCATTTGTAATCCACCAATCCTCTTTAGCGTTACCAGGAGCATCGAGAGCCTTTCGTCCCATTTGCACTTGTCTGTTAGTATTAGTTACAGTACCATTCTTTTCAGGCCATGCCGATGCAGGAAAGATAACATCAGCGTACGTAGCAGTTTCTGTTAAAAATATATCTTGCACAACTAAGTGATCTAACATTTGTAATGCTTCTCTTGCATGATTTAAGTCAGGATCCGACATTGCTGGATTTTCTCCGAGTATGTACATGCCCTTTATTGTTTTTTCATGAATTGCATCCATAATTTCAACTACGGTTAAACCTTTTTTATCATCTAGAGATGTGTTCCAAAAATTCTCAAAAAATTCTTTTTTTTCATCTTTTTCAACTAATTGATAATCTGGGTACATCATTGGAATTAACCCAGCATCTGATGCACCTTGGACATTATTTTGTCCTCTTAGTGGATGCAGTCCTGATCCTCTTCTGCCTACATTACCAGTCATCAGCGCAAGAGAAATAAGACATCTCGCATTATCAGTTCCGTGAATATGTTGAGAAACTCCCATACCCCAAAAAATAATACCTTTATTAGTTTGAGCAAATAATCTTGCGACCTCACGTATCATATCAGCATCAATTCCTGTTTGATCTTGCATTAATTCTGGAGGATAATTTTTCAAATGTTTTTGTAATTCGTCAAAACCTGATGTTTGCTTTTTTATGTATTCCTCATTAAATAAATTTTCTTCTATAATAACATTCATAATAGAATTAAGAAGGGCAACGTCTGATCCCGGTTTAAATTGCAACATATGAGTAGCATGTTTTTTTAGAGCATGACCTCTCGGGTCCATTACAATTAATTTAGATCCATTTTTAGCAGCATTTTTAAAGAAAGTTGCAGCAACTGGATGATTTTCAGTAGGATTTGCTCCAATAACAATGATAACATCAGAATGCTGAACCTCATAAAAAGGTGCAGTAACTGCTCCTGAACCTATTGTTTCTAATAATGCTGCTACTGAAGAGGCATGACAAAGACGTGTGCAGTGATCTACATTATTTGTATTAAAACCAGTCCTTATCAGTTTTTGAAAGAGATATGCTTCTTCATTAGAGCATTTCGCAGATCCAAAACCAGCTAAATTGCTTTTACCATTTCTCTTCTTTTTAATCTCTATAAAGCCATTTGCAGCATAATCTAGAGCTTCTTCCCATGTAGCTTCTGTGAAGTATTCGTGCATATTAGAAAAATTAATACTAGGATGTAAGTCTTTTTCTTTTCCTTTAATTCTAATTAAAGGTTTAGTAAGTCTTTCTGGATTACTAACATAATCAAAACCAAATCTACCCTTTACACAAAGCCTGTTTTTATTTGCAGGTCCATCAATTCCGTTGACGTATTTAATATCATTGTCTTTAACATTGTATTCTATCTGACAGCCTACTCCACAATAAGGACAAACACTATTAACTTTTTTTTCAACATTGCTATGACCAACTCCTTTGTTGTCTACTATACTAGAAGGCATCAAAGCGCCCGTTGGACAAGCTTGAACACACTCACCACAAGCAACACAGGTGCTGTCACCCATAGGATCATCAAAATCAAAAACTATTTTTGAGCTTTCTCCTCTATATGCCATTCCAATAACATCATTAACTTGAACCTCTCTACAAGCTCTAACACAAAGATTACATTGGATACAAGCATCTAAATTTACAGCCATACTAGGGTGCGAACTATCAGCTTGGCACGGAGTTTTTTTTGGAAAGCGGCTTTCTTTAATTTCAACTTTATCAGCCCAATTCCAAAAATCAGAATTACTATCATGAGCTATTTCTCTTTCTGGTTGATCTGCTAAAAGTAATTCGAAAACTAACTCTCTTGATTTTTTAGCCTTGTCAGAATTAGTTCTAACCTTCATATCAGGAGTTGGTTTTCTTACACATGACGCAGCCAAAACCCTTTCCCCATCAATCTCAACCATACAGGCTCTACAATTTCCATCAGCTCTATAGCCAGGTTTATTGGAATAACACAGATGAGGTATTTCAGTGCCTAATCTATTCGCAGCTTGCCAAATTGTTTCATCCTGATCTGCTTCAACTTGCTTATCATTAAGATAAAAACTAACTTTTTTATCAGTCATATGAAATCTCGTTTGCAAAATATTTTAATACAGAATTTAGTGGATTAGTTGCAGCCTGACCTAAACCACAAATCGAAGCTTGTGCCATGACTTCAGATAAATCACTTAATTTTTGCTTATTCCAAATATTTTCTTTCATAAGTTTAACAGTTTTTTCTGTTCCAACTCTACATGGAGTGCACTGACCACAACTCTCCTCTTCAAAAAATTTTAATAAATTTAGAGCAACATCTTTCATGCTATCCTTATCAGACAAAACGACAATGGCGGCAGAACCTAAAAAACATCCAAGGTCAGCCAACTCTTTAGAGCCATAATCAAGGGGAATATTATTCATCTCAGCCGGCAATATTCCGCCAGAAGCTCCCCCTGGCAGGTATCCTTTAAATATATGACCATCCTGCATTCCTTCACAATATTCATCAATCAATTGTTGAATTGTAATTCCAGCAGGAGCAACTTTTACACCTGGATTTTTAACTCTCCCTGAAACAGAAAAACTATGGAATCCCTTGTTCCCATTTAGTCCTTTATCAGCAAACCATTTGGATCCTTTTTCTAAAATATCACGAACCCAAAAAAGTGTTTCTAAGTTATTAGTGAGCGTTGGTTTGCCAAATAAACCAACTTCTGCAACGTATGGGGGTCTATGTCGTGGTAGACCCCTCTTGCCTTCAATACTTTCAATCATTGCAGACTCTTCTCCGCAAATATAAGCTCCGGCACCTCGTCTTAAAATAAAGTGTCCTTTTGATATAATTTTTTCATTTTCTAACTTAAGAATTTCATCACTTAGAATTTTAATCACAGAAGGATATTCGTCTCTCATATAAATGTATACATTTGATGCTTTAAGAAATAATGATGCGATGAGAGCACCCTCTAAAAATCTATGAGGGTCTCTTTCAAGATAAGTTCTATCTTTAAATGTACCTGGCTCACCTTCATCTCCATTAACTGCTACATATTTTTTACCATTATATTTTGAAACAATTTCCCATTTCATTCCTGTTGGAAAACCCGCTCCACCTTTGCCCTTTAATCCACTATCTTTTAAAGTTTCTATAATATGATTATCAGATATTTCACCATTACGAATTTGATTTACAATATTATATCCTCCATTTTTTTTATATTCATCTAATGAAATATAATTTGGAACTACCACTTCAAATCTATTTTCTTGAATTGCTTTTTCAACTTTAGATGCAGAAGCATTGTCAACATAATTTTTACCAACACAAACCGTTGGGGCAACATCGCATCTTCCCATACATGGACCGGGCACAACTTTAATATTTTTATTTTCCGAAGATTTTAAATCTGAGAGTAATTTTTGTGCACCAAATAATTCACAAGTCAAACTTTCACAAACTCTTACAACTTTTATTGGTTCAAAGGTGTCTGAGTTTTTTACTATATTAAAATGTGCATAAAATGTCGCTACCTCATAAATTTCTGAGAGAGGTAAATTAGTAATTGTAGATAAAGCTACAAGATGTTTATCATATAACACCCCAAAATTATCTTGTAATAAGTGTAAATATTCTATTAGTTCGTCTCTTTTAAATTTTATTCCACACAAAAGGTTTGAAACTTCTTCATAAAAACTATTTTCTACCTGCCTACCTTTAGGCTTCCATCTTCTCTTCTTTTTTTTTAAAGAGCTGTCAGTTTGAGAAATAAATTTATCCATTTAAATTGAATTATTAATATATATTTTGTATCAGATTAAAATGAAAGATTCAGTTGAAAATGATGAAATAATCCTTGATACGAGCGGTACAGAATGTCCCATCCCAGTATTGAAAGCAAGAAAACTTGCTCAGGATTTAAAAAATGGTGACATAATTAAAGTTGTAGCAACTGACCCTCTAGCAAAAGCTGACTTTGAACATTATTGCTCACAATCAGGTTTTGATTTTCTTGAAAGTTATAATGAAGGTGAAAAAGTAATAATAAGATATAAATTTAATAATATTAGTTAAATAACTTATCAAAATCGTAATAATCAAAAATATCACCTTTCTTGATCGAGCTGACGTGTTCTGGTATTTCAACTATACCATCTGAATATGAAATGGATGAAATCATACCTGAGCCTTGTTTAGGATGCTTAACAATTACATATTCATTGTTAATAAATTTTTTTGACACCCTTAGCCACTCAAGTCTTTTTGTTTTTTTTATCATTGAAAAATTTGTTTTTAATTTTTCAGCACTTATTTTATTAAAAGGTGCTCCCAATAATTTTAAAATTAATGGTTTAACAATAAAAGCATAAAGTAATTGAACCGATACTGGGTTGCCTGGTAAACAAACAATATAAGTATTTTGAATCTTTCCAACTGCTATTGGTCTTCCCGGTTTTATCGCAGCTCGCCAAAAAAAAATTTTACCATTATTCTCTAAGGCTTTCACGAGATGATCTTCATCTCCAACAGATGCACCACCTGTAGTAATTATCATATTAAATTTAGAAATATTTTTTAATAAATTATTCTCAACTTTTTTATAATTATCTGATAAATTTCCTAAAAATCTTTTAGATATATAATTTTTATTTAAAAGTGAGTTTAGTAAAAAAAAGTTTGAATTATTAATTTTTGATTTTGAAAGTTTTGTTGTAGGTTTAACAAGCTCATTTCCACTTGTAAAAAAACCAACTTTTATTTTTGAATATACTTTTACTTTATTGTAGCCAATAGCAGCAATTAAGTTTAGGTTTTTGACATCTATCTTTGATCCTTTTTTTAATACCAATTTACCTTTAGAAATATCTTCTCCTTTGTGCCTACAGTTTTCACCATAGTTAGGTATTTTTAAAAGTTTAAGTTTATTATTTTCTAATTTTGTATTTTCTTGCATCACTACAGTATTTGAATTCAATGGCATTTTTGCCCCTGTAAAAATTCTAACTACTTCCCCTTTATTTATTTTTACCTCTTTTGAATCTCCAGCCGCAATTCTTGTTTTAGAAATTATTTTTTGACTATTATTTAAATCATTCTTTAATATTGCATATCCATCCACTGCAGAATTTTTAAAAGGCGGTAAATTAATTTTAGAGTAGATATTTTCTGCTAAAATTTTATCTTCTGCATTTAACAAATTTATCAATTCAATTTGTTTTACTAAAATTGATTGTTTTTTAACAAAACTTATAATTTGTTTTAAGTAAAGAGGTTTTTTATTCATAAAAATTTATTTATAATAAATTCAGTTAAACTCTCAACATCATTCCTCATAAATAAAGGTATATTAGATTTTGTTTTCTGATCAGCAACAATAGCAACTACATTTTTGATTTCATTATTAACGATTTTTGAGTTTTGACCTATTATTTCAATTTTAGGGTGATTTTCATTTTTAAAACCTTCAACTATTACAAGATCTACATCAATAAATTCTCTCAACAATTCGTTTAGTTTTTTTTCAGTTTTATTATTATTTTCTATAATTTTTGCCCAACGCTTAGAAGAACTAATTATAACTTCGCTTGCACCTGATTGACGATGCTTGAAACTATCAGTTCCTGGTTTATCAATATCAAAATCGTGATGAGCATGTTTGATTGTACCCACCTTGTAACCTTTTTTAACCAATAAATTTATTATCTCTGTTACAAAAAAAGTTTTACCAACATCTTTCCAGCCTACAATACCAACTACTTTTGTCATATTTTTCTTTTATTTAAAATATATACCAGTGAATAAATCAAAACTGTTAAAAGAATTAATACTATGCCAAGGGCCATTGCGTATTCTAAATTTCCCATTCTTGTCTCTAAAGAAATTGCTGTTGTCATTACTCTGGTAAAATGATTAATATTCCCCCCCACAATCATTACTGCACCAACTTCTGATATAGCCCGTCCAAATGCTGAGAGAAGAGCTGTTATTACAAGAAAATAACTATGCTTAGAGATAATAAATAATACTCCAAAAAAGGTCATATTGATAGAACGTAGTTGATCTTTGTATTCTCGCCAATTTTGATCAAAAATCTCGTGAGACAACGAAGTTACAATTGGAAAAATAATAATTATTTGAGCTACAATCATTGCAGTTGGAGAGTAAAGCAATTGAAGAACGCCTAGCGGGCCTCCAGAGGCGAACATAAAGTAGACAATTAAACCAACAACAACTGGAGGGATTCCCATCAATGAATTCAAAATTATTAGAATAAAATTTTTTAAAAAAAAATTTTTTATAGCTAGATAGTACCCAATAAGTAGGCCGAATATTGACGCAAAAATCAGAGCTGTAATACTTACATATAATGACAAAAGTATAATTTCCCACAGATCCCTATCTAATGAAAAGATTAAAACTAAAGATTTAGTGAAAATTTCTATAATGTTCATATAAAGTTGTTATCAGAATATATTATGAAGAAAAAAATTAAATATTTAGTTGCTCCAAATCCCAAAGATAAGAAGCTTACAGAAGAAATTACTGGTTTTGATGAAAGTTTTAAAAGAATAAAAACTAAGGTTATTATCGAAAAAGATCTAACAATCTATTTAAATAATCAAGAAATTGTAACTCTTATGACTGTAGGTGATCACCCGAAGTATCTTGCCGTTGGATATTTACTAAATCAAAATATGTTGAAATTTAACGATCAGATTAAAAAAGTTGATTATGACGCTGAATTAAAAGTCGTTGTTGTGAGAACATTAAGAAAAACTAATTATGAAAGTAAACTAAAAAGAAAAGTTACCACGAGTGGGTGCGCTATTGGTACAGTTTTTGGTGATGTTTATGATGAGATTTTAAAAACTAAAATTAAATCAAAAAAGAAAATTATGCATTCATGGATTTATGAAATATCCAAGAAAATTAATTTAACTCCAAGTTTATATTTAGAAGCAGGTGCTATTCATGGATGTGCAATTATTCATAATAACAATCCGATTATTTATATGGAGGATGTTGGGCGTCATAATGCAGTTGATAAAATTGCTGGATATATGTTTTTAAAAAAAATCACTGGAACGAATAAAATATTTTACACAACTGGAAGATTAACAAGTGAAATGGTTATTAAAACTGTAAAAATGAAAATTCCAATATTAATATCAAGATCTGGATTTACATCTTGGGGTGTTGAGCTAGCAAAAAAAACTAATCTTACACTCATTGGAAGAGCAAAGGGTAAAAAATATTTAGTATTATCAGGCGAGAAGAGAATTGATTATAGATAAATCGAAAACACATTTAGTAATTCTTGCAGGAGGACAATCTAAACGATTTGGAGGAGGTTTTAAAACTTTACATAAATTTAATAATGCTTCTCTTTTAAAAAGAATTTTAGATAATTTTAAAAATTTAAATATTGATATTGCATTAAATATAAATTCTGATGAAAAAGATTTTTTTGACACAGGTCTAAATTTAATTAAAGATCAAACAGAAAACTTTCAAGGTCCACTTGCGGGAATATACTCATCGATAAAATGGATGGTGCAAAATAATAAAAATATTGAATGGGTGCTTACAACTCCATCAGATACTCCTTTTTTATTTGAAAAAATAATCAACAAATTCTTCGAAACTGATTTTAACGAAAAATCAAAGATAATTTTAGCTAAAAGTGCTGATAAAATTCATCCAGTCATAGGTCTATGGCATGTTTCATTACTAAATAGACTCGGTCATTTTCTTGAAAAAAAAGATAGAAAAATTATGAATTGGGTAAATATGCAAAATTATGAAATTTTGAATTTTGAGAACGAAAATTATTTTTTTAATATTAATACTAGATCTGATTTAGAGGAAGCAACTAAAATTGAGAACTCATTAAAAATTCAATAATTTTCTGGATAATCTTAATAATAAGAATATAAATTAATATTAGAAATAATGTCAATTTATCTTCCCATTGCTGAAATTAATATAAATATTTTCTTAATTGTATTTATAGGTATGCTCGTAGGAGCTCTTTCAGGCTTATTCGGAGTCGGTGGGGGGTTTTTAATGACTCCTCTTTTAATATTTCTTGGCATACCACCAGTTGTAGCAGTTGGATCTGAAGCTCCTCACGTATTAGCATCAAGTGTATCTGGTGTAATTGCACACTGGCGAAAAAAAAATGTAGATTTCAAGATGGGTTTTTTTCTATTATCAGGAGGTTTGGTAGGCTCAACTGTAGGAGTAAATTTATTTAAACTACTAAAGACTTATGGACAAATTGATATTGTAATTCAGTTTTTATTTATAATTTTTCTTGGTTTTATTGGAATTTCAATGGCTTTTGAGAGTGCTAAAACTACTATTAAAAACTATAGAACAACATCGGCAATTAGAACAAAACTTCATCAACACTCTTGGATACACGGTCTTCCTTTTAAGCTAAGATTCCATCGCTCAAAATTATACATATCTGCAATACCCCCAATTTTGATAGGCTTTTTTGTTGGTGTTTTATCAGCAATGATGGGTGTAGGTGGAGGTTTCATCATGATACCTGCAATGGTTTACATATTAGGAATGTCAACAAATGTTGTTGTAGGAACTTCATTGTTTCAAATAATTTTTGTAACAGCTAACTCAACTTTCTTTCAATCATATCTCAATCAAACAGTTGATATTGTATTATCTGCTTTAATGATTCTTGGTGGTGTTATTGGAGCTCAAATAGGTGTTAGAATAGGCACAAAACTAAAAGCCGAATATTTACGAGGCATTCTAGCAATTTTAGTTTTACTTGTTTGTGCAAAAATTTTGACAGATTTGATTCTTACGCCTTCTGATTTATTTTCAACATCACTAATTTAATGAACCCATTTAAAAATCAAAAAGAAATTGTAAAAACTTCACCGCGAGTAAGTGATGAAATAAAGCAAACCACCTGTTACATGTGTGCTTGCAGATGTGGGATTGATGTACACATGTTAGATAATCAAATTCGATACATTGAGGGTAACAAGAATCATCCTACAAATAAAGGAGTTCTTTGCGCAAAAGGCTCAGCGGGAATTATGCAGCAAAATTCTCCCGCTAAGTTATCCAAACCTCTTCTAAGAATTGGTGAGAGAGGCAAGGGAGAATTTAAAGAAATTGAGTGGGATGAAGCTATGCAAATAGCAACAACTTGGTTATCTGATATTAGAAATACAGATCCTAAAAAACTTGCCTTTTTTACTGGAAGAGATCAAAGCCAATCATTAACTGGTTGGTGGGCTAATCAATTTGGAACTTGCAATTTTGCTGCCCACGGAGGTTTTTGTTCTGTTAACATGGCAGCAGCAGGACTTTATACAATTGGAGGGTCATTTTGGGAATTTGGTGAGGTCGATTGGGAACATACTAAATATTTTATTTTATTTGGATGTGCCGAAGATCATGACTCCAACCCAATAAAAATGGGTTTGGGTAAATTAAAATCAAAGGTTGATAGTAAATTTGTTTCTGTGAATCCTGTAAAGACAGGCTATTCGGCTATTGCTGATGAGTGGATAGGTATACGGCCAGGTACTGATGGTTTATTTGTTCATAGTTTAATTTACGAGTTATTAAAATCTAATAAAGTAGATTGGAAGTACTTAAACAAATATACGAATGCTAATTGGCTGGTCTATAATAATCCCGGGAATAAAAAACATGGTTTATTTGCAAGAGATGAAAATAATCTTCCAGTTGTATACTGTAAAAATACTAAAATTGTTTCCTCTGATATAGAAAATACAAACTCTGCTTTTTTTGGAAAATATAAATATAATAATGTTGAGGTGATTCCTTCCTTTGAGTTTTTATCAAAGGAATATTTAAATCCAAAATACAAACCAGAAAATATCTCCAAACTCATTGATATTGATGCAAAAGTAATAAAAAAAATTGCTGCAGAAATAGCTGAAACTGCTTTTGAAAAAGAAATAGAAATTAAAGTTGATTGGGAAGATCATAATGGAAAAAAACACTCATCTTTTAAAGGAAGACCAGTTTCAATGCATGCTATGAGAGGTATTTCAGCTCATTCGAATGGATTTAATACATGTAAATTAATTCACATTCTTCAAACTTTAATTGGATCTATAGATGTACCAGGTGGGTTTAGGTACAAAGCGCCGTATCCAAAACATGTAGTACCTGGACCAAAACCTGCAGGTAAAATAGTAAAGCCTAACACTCCAATTGGAGGAATGCCATTAGGGTTTCCAACATCTCCTGAAGATCTTCTGACCGATGAAGATGAAAAACCACTAAGAATTGATAAAGCATACAGTTGGGAAAATCCATTATCTGCACATGGTTTAATGCATATGGTCATTAACAATGCTTGGAAGGGTGACCCATATAAAATTGATGTTCTTTTTATGTATATGGCAAATATGGCATGGAATTCATCAATGAATACCGAGGAGACAATTAAAAAATTAACCGACAAAGACAAAGAAACTGGAGAGTATAAAATTCCTAAAATTATTTATAGTGATGCATATTATTCTGAAACGGTTCCTTATGCAGACCTTGTATTACCTGATACAACATATTTAGAGAGATGGGATTGTATATCTCTCTTGGATAGGCCCATCAGTTCTGCAGATAGTGCAGCCGATGCAATTCGACAACCAATTATAGAACCAACAAGAGATGTAAAACCATTTCAGGACGTACTAATTGAGCTTGGAGCAAGGTTAGGACTTCCAGGTTTTGTAAATGAAGATATGTCGCCAAAATATCCAAATGGATACAGCGATTATATTGTTAATCACGAAAGACAACCTGGCATAGGACCCTTGGCGGGTTGGAGAGGAAACGGAAATCAGTTTGGGAAAGGTGAAGTAAATAAAAATCAACTTGAAGAGTATATTCAAAATGGATGTTTTCATAATCATGAATTTAATGACAATCAAAAATATTATAAATTCACAAATAAGCATTATTTAAATTTCGCTCATGAAATGGGATGGATAAATAAAAAAGAACCTATTGTTATACAAATGTATAGTGAAGAAATGCAAAAATTTAAACTTGCAGGTGAAGGTTATGGAGATAAAATTCCACCTGATCATTTAAAAGATAGGATCACAAAATATTTTAATCCTGTACCAACCTGGTATCAACCATTTGAAGAAAAGATCAATAAAGAAAAGGGCAAAAGTTTTGATCTTTATGCGGTAACTCAAAGACCACCTCATATGTATCATTCATGGGGTTCACAAAATGCGTGGTTAAGACAAATTACTAACCTTAATTATCTCTATATAAGTGAGTACATAGCTCAAGAAAATAATCTGAAAAATCTAGATTGGGTATGGCTAGAGAGCTTTAGTAATAAAATAAAAGTTCAATGTCGTGTTATGAAAGGTGTAAACAAGAATACTGTTTGGACATGGAATGCAATTGGAAAAAGAAAAGGTGCTTGGAATTTAAGTCCAGGAGCTCCTGAATCAAATAAAGGTTTTTTATTAAATCATCTCATTTCAGATGTGTTGCCTAATGAAGGTAATAGAAATTCACAGTTATCAAACTCAGACCCTATTACAGGTCAGGCTGCGTGGTACGATTTAAAAGTAAAAATATACAAATGTAAGGATGAAGAAATAGATGGTAAAATTTACCCTAATTTCGACACCATAAAAAATAAATCTCGAAAAAATATGTATATTAGTGATTATGGCAAACAGTTCACAAAAGAATTTAAAGATAATAATTTAACTTTAAATCAAGAATATATAGGAAATAGTAAAAATATAAAATGACATCTTTACCTGAAAAACAAAATAAAAAACTTGGACTTGTAATTGATTTAGATATTTGCGTTGGCTGCCATGCTTGTGCAGTAAATTGTAAAGAATGGAATACTTCAGGTCATTCATCGCCTCTACATGATATTGATCCTTACGGAGATGATCCTACTGGAGTATGGTTTAATAGAATTCATACTTTTGAAGTAGAGTCTGAAATAAATGGAAGTAAAACAGTTCATTTTCCTAAAAGTTGCTTGCATTGTAGTGATGCTCCTTGTGTTACAGTATGTCCAACTGGCGCCTCATACAAAAGAGAGGAAGATGGAATAGTTCTAGTAAACCCTGAAACATGCATAGGTTGTAAATTATGTTCATGGTCTTGCCCTTACGGTGCAAGAGAATATGATGAAGAGGCCGGTATAATGAAAAAATGTACATTATGTGTAGATAAAATTTATAATGAAAATATCCCTGAAAGTGATCGAGTACCAGCATGTGTTTCTACATGTCCAGCAGGTGCCAGAAGTTTTGGAGATTTAGGTGATGAAAACTCTGATATATTCAAACTCGTAGAAGAGAGAAATGGCTATGATTTGATGCCTGAACAAGATTGCTTGCCAACAAATAAATATTTACCCCCAAGAGAAAAAAATAATCAATTTAAAAATGATGCACTTAATTCCATAACTAATGATAATGATTTTTCTTTTGATACTTGGAAAGAAATTGTTGAAGATGCATCCAAGTAAATCAATAATTTTTTTTACTGTCATGTCAGGTACTGGTTATGGGATAATTATTTGTCTATCATTTTTAGCGTTAATTGCAGAAATAAACTTTAGTTATGGTTTAAAATTATCACTTATTTTAATTAGTTTTTTATTTATCACCCTCGGCCTATTATCCTCTACTCTTCATTTAGGTCATCCTGAAAGAGCATGGAGATCATTTAGTCAATGGAGATCTTCTTGGTTATCAAGAGAAGGTTTGGCTGCAGTTTTGACATACATACCTCTAATGTTATTTTATTTATTATGGTTTCTTGAAATGGATATATTTAAATATTTTCTTTATAGCGCTTCAATTTTGTCTGTGATTACAATTTACTGTACAGGGCAAATGTATGCGAGTTTAAAAACTGTACCTGCTTGGAACAATGTATATGTCACTCCAATCTATTTAATTAATGGGCTATCTATTGGCTCTTTGAGCATTTATTGCCTAACACGTTTCTACGAGTATGAAATTCAACATTTGTATCAATTTACTCTACTAAGTTTAGCTTTATGCTTAATGTTAAAAATTATTTATTGGTTTCACATTAGAACTAAGTCCACTAGCTCTATAAACACAGCAATTGGATTAGGAAAAGATAATAAGGTATCGTTTTTTGAAGGGCCTCACACTGGAAAAAATTTTTTAACGACTGAGATGATTAATAAAATAAAAAAAGAAAAAGCAAATTTTTTAAGATTATGCTTTATCATTCTTTCTTGCGTCTTACCTATTTATATGATTGTTCAAGAAGCAACGCTAATAATCGATGCTTTTATATTAAAATTATCTTTTTTTATTACTTTAGTTTTTGCGCTAATTGGAATGCTGATTGAAAGATACTTATTTTTTATCCAAGCAAAACATGTTGTCAGTTTATATTATGGAGAAAATAAAGTTTAAAATGATTAGCAAAAAGTTTCTATTAATCATATTTTTTGTTACAACTTTTTTCCTTAAAATAGTTTCAGCTGAAGCATACTTTGACCTTTCAGAAAATAATATTAAAATCGAAACAGATTTCAATGGAAAAGAAATAATTATATTTGGTATATTATATGAAGACCAAGACACCCTTATAACTATTAAAGGCCCTGAAAAAAATGCATTAATCCAAAAAAAAGAAAGAATATTAGGTTTTTGGTTTAACACTAAGCAAATCACTTACAACAAAATACCTAGTATTTTTTTTATAGCATCATCTAGAAATCTAAAAGATATTCTTCCTATGTCCACAATAATAAAAGAAGAGCTTAGTTTTGATTTATTGCTAGAAAATAAACTATCAAAAAGAAATTTTATCTCAGACATTTCTCTTGATGATTGGAAAAATAACTTCGTTAGAATAAAAAAAGATAAGAGCTTATTTAAGGAATACAATGTAGAAAAAATAGAGAACAAACTTTTTCAAACAAGAGTGTTTTTCCCAGCTGAGTCAATTCCAGGAGAGTACTTAGTTAACGTGTATCAAATAAAAAATAATGTTATTTTAAATAAAAAAGAAAAAATTATTACTCTAAAAAAATCAGGGATTGGAAGTCAGATATATGATTTTGCACACAAGAATGCTGCAGCTTATGGTTTGTTTGCAATCATATTTGCTATATTATCTGGTTTTCTAGCCGCTACATTATTTAGGAGGTCTTAATGAATGATAATAGATATATATTAGTTATTGCTGATGAGTCACCAGAAATGGAAATTGCTCTAGAATATGCATGTGCGAGATCAAAAAAAACAAGTCGTAAAATAATTATTGCAACATTTATAGAGCCCTTAGATGTTTTAACAACTCAAGGTGTAACGGAAATAATGAAAAATGAAGCTAGAGAAGAAGCAGAAAAAATTCTCCAAAAAGCAGCGAGTTATGTTAAAGAAAAAACAGGCGAAATGCCTGCATTAGCAGTGCGAGAGGGAGAGACCATTACAGAACTAAAAAAACTTATTGATGAAGAAAAAAATATTAACGTCTTAGTTTTAGCAGCAAACTCTGATCCAAAGAGCAAAGAATCAAATGTCATTATAAACTCTTTGGTTAGTCAAGAAATAACAAATCTGAGAGTACCTGTTATGATTGTTCCTGGCAACTTTTCAAAAGATCATATTGCTTTAATAACGTAGATGTCGGAAATAATAGCTGAAAAATTAATTGATATAGAGTCTGTAAAATTTTCTTTTGAAAATCATTTTACTCTAACTTCAGGCTTAAAATCTCCTGTTTATGTAGATTGTCGTAAAATTATTTCATTTTTAGATGAAAGAGAATTCATTATGAATGAGGCTTTAAATTATTTTGAAAAAAACAAAATTAAATTTGATTTAGTCGCCGGAGGTGAAACCGCAGGTATTCCTTATGCTGCTATAATCTCTGAAAAAATTAAAAAGCCAATGGTTTATATAAGAAAAAAACCAAAAGGATTTGGTCAAAACCAACAAATCGAGGGAAATTTTAAAAAAAAAGAAAAGGCTATTTTAATTGAAGATTTGGCCACTGACGGGGGAAGTAAAGTTGTATTTGTTGAAGCTATGAGAAAAGCTGGATTAATAGTAAATGATATTTTTGTAATCTTTTATTATGATATCTTTAATTTAGAAAACTCTGTGCTATCAAAATTAAATGTTAATATTCATTCTCTTTGTACATGGAAAGACATTATATCGGTTATAGAAAAGAAAAATTCTTATAAAGAAAATGATATAAAAAACTTAAAAAAATTCCTATCTAATCCAGATGATTGGAGAAAAGATAATGCCTGATATAATTTTAGTAAGTGGTGGATTTGATCCTATCCATAGCGGACATATAAAATTAATCAATGAAGCGAATAAATATGGTGATGTAGTTGTGTTATTAAATTCTGATCAGTGGTTAAGAAATAAAAAAGGGAAAGAATTTCTTCCATTTGCTGAAAGAAAAATAATTATGCAAAATTTAAAAGGTGTCCTCGATGTAATTGAGTTTGATGATAGTGATAGAACTTGTGTTAATGGAATAAAAAAAGCAAAATCAATCTACAAAGACAGTATAATTAAATTTGCAAATGGCGGCGATAGAAATGACAACACTACACCTGGACCTGAACAAGAATTTTGTAATAAAAATGATATTGAAACACTATTTGGTATTGGTGGAGACAACAAATCAAATTCTAGTTCATGGATCTTGAAAAAATGGAAAGAAAAATAATTAGGGGTATAATTTTTTAGTTACCCATATATTATCAGTATTAGTATATATTATTCGATCATGAACTCTGTAAGGCATCTCTTGCCAAAACTCAATTAAACGTGGAATTACTAAATAACCATTCCAATGTGTTGGACGTGGGATATCTTTATCTTTGAATTTCTTTTCAAACTTTTCTATACTGTCTAAAAGCTCTTCTCTAGAAGACAAGTCTGCACTTTGATTAGAAGACCAAGCCCCAATTTGACTTCCTCTGGGTCGAGATTTGAAATATGAATCCGCAACACTGTCGCTTACAGTATTTGCATTTCCCTCTATTCTTATTTGTCTATTTTGTGTTTTCCAATGGAAATTAAGAGCGACATTGTTATTAATCTCTATTGAAGTGCCTTTTTTACTATTTGAGTTTGTGTAAAAAACAAAACCATTTTGGTCATATGATTTTAAAAGAACGACCCTTGAAGATGGTTGATTGTTATAGACTGTAGATAAGGTCATAGCATTTGGATCATTTATCTCTGTTTCACAAGCTAAATCATACCACTTTTTAAATAATTCAAATGGATCCTTTATTTGTTCAATTAAATCTTTGTGCTTTAACATTTTCGATATTTTAAGTATTAAGACTAATATAATCTTTAAAATAATAAAAAATAGGTATTAAATGTTAATGCGAGGAAAAAAAGGGTTAATCATGGGGGTGGCTAACGATAGGTCAATTGCCTGGGGAATAGCAAAATCATTAGCTGATAATGGAGCTTCTATTGCTCTTACTTATCAAGGTGAAGCGCTTAAGAAAAGAGTGGAACCGCTAGCACAATCAATAAATTCAGACATTTTAATACCTTGCGATGTTGCAGATTCACTAAGTATGGAAAACGTTTTTAAAACTCTTAAGGAAAAATGGGGTCAACTTGATTTCTTAGTTCATGGCATTGGTTTTTCAAATAAAGATGAACTAAGAGGTAAATATTACAATACAACATCAGAAAATTTTAATCAAACGATGCATATTTCATGCTACTCTTTCACTGAAGCTTGTAGATTAGCTGAACCTCTGATGAATGAGGGAGGCTCTATTTTAACTTTAACGTATTACGGAGCAGAACAAGTAATGCCTCACTATAATGTTATGGGTGTTGCGAAGGCAGCTTTAGAAGCTAGTGTTAGATACTTAGCGGTTGATCTAGGCGAAAAAAATGTAAGAGTTAACGCCATAAGTGCTGGTCCAATTAAAACTTTAGCAGCTTCTGGAATTGGAGATTTTAGATTCATTTTAAAATGGAATGAATTAAATGCACCATTAAAAAGAAATGTTAATCAAAATGATGTAGGCAACTCTGCATTATATCTTTTGAGTGATTTAGGAAGTGCTGTAACTGGAGAAATACAGCATGTTGACTGTGGTTATCATACTGTTGGAATGGTAGCTGTGGATGAAGCTGATAAAGTATCAGATTTATTAAGTGAATTTAATAATAAATAATGTCATCTAATTCAATTGGAAAAATTTTCTCATTTTCAACATGGGGGGAAAGTCACGGTAAAGCAATAGGCTGTTTAATTGATGGCGTTCCTTCAAATATTGAACTTAGTGAAAAAGATATACAGCCATATCTTGATCTTAGAAAACCTGGACAATCAAAGTACACTACTCAACGAAAAGAAGATGATAAAGTAGAAATTTTATCAGGAGTGTTTGAGGGCAAAACAACGGGTCATCCAATATCATTAATTATTTATAACAATGACCAAAGATCAAAAGATTACTCAGAAATAAAAGATAAATTTCGACCTGGTCATGCTGATTATACATATTGGAAAAAGTATGGCATCAGAGATTATAGAGGTGGTGGAAGATCTAGTGCCAGAGAAACTGCTATGCGAGTTGCAGCT
>CACIRR010000010.1 GCA_902589095.1 uncultured Alphaproteobacteria bacterium
GATTATTATTTTTAGGCACTTCATAAACTAGTTTTTTAATTCCTTCCTCAATTAAATAATTTTCCATTTCATTTTGATTTTTAAGATATTGGATTGAGTTACCTTTTTTTGATCGGAACAAAGGAGGCTGTGCTATGTATAATCTTCCACTTTCAATCATTGGTCTCATATGTCTGTAAAAAAATGTAAGCAAAAGAGTTCTAATATGGCTTCCATCAACATCTGCATCGGTCATTATTATAACTTTGTGGTATCTCATTTTTTCTATATTAAATTTTCCTTCTGACTTATCTTGTTCTTCATTCCCTGTTGGATTACCAACCCCTGCACCAATCGCAGTTATGAGGACGCCTATTTCATTGCTTGTAAGAATTTGTTTTGGACTGGCTCTTTCAACATTTAAAATTTTACCTCTCAAAGGAAGAATGGCTTGATTTTTTCTATCTCTGCCTTGTTTTGCAGATCCCCCAGCTGAGTCTCCCTCAACAATAAATAATTCAGATAATTCGGGATTTTTTTCTTGGCAATCTGCAAGCTTGCCTGGCAATGATGAATTTTCTAAACCAGTTTTTCTTCTCGTAAGTTCTCGTGCTTTCCTTGCAGCTTCTCTGGCATTAGAAGCCTCCACCACTTTGTCTGCAACGTTTTTAATTTCATTGGGATTTTCTTCAATCCATTGCTCTATTTTGTCTAAACTGACAGACTCAACTACTGGCCTTACTTCAGATGAAACTAATTTATCTTTTGTTTGACTCGAAAATTTTGGATCTGGAAGTTTAACTGATATTACGCAAGTAAGACCCTCTCTTGCATCATCTCCTGATATGTTTACACTATTCTTAATTTTTTTGTTTATGTAATTAACAATACATCTTGTCAGAGCTCCTCTAAAACCAGCAAGGTGAGTACCTCCATCCCTTTGAGCTATATTATTCGTAAAACAAAGAGTGTTTTCATGGTATGCATCAGTCCATTGCAGAGCACATTCTACATTTACATTATTCTTAGTGCCTAAAAAATATATAGGGGTATTGTTGATACAGTTTTTACCTTTATTCAGGTAATTAACATACTCAATAATACCACCTTCATATCTGAAATTAATTTCTTTAATTTTTGCGGCTCTTTTATCCTTAAGTATAATATTTACTCCAGTATTTAAAAAAGCAAGTTCTCTCAACCTTTTTTCTATTATCGAAAAATTGAATTCAATATTTTTGAAGATATTTGTAGAAGGCAGAAATGATATTTTTGTTCCTGTGTATGGTTGACCATCTAGTATTTCTGACTCACCTGTTTTTTTTAAAGGGTCTAGAACGGAACCATTTGTAAAGCTCATTTTATAGATATTGCCATCACGATTAATTTCTAATAATAATTTTTCAGACAAAGCATTAACAACAGACACACCAACTCCATGAAGGCCTCCAGAAACTTTATAACTATTTTGATCAAACTTACCACCTGCGTGCAATTCAGTCATAATTAATTGTGCAGCTGAGACACCCTCTTCCTTATGATTATCTACTGGTATTCCTCTGCCGTTATCCGTGATTGTAATTGTACCATCTGAGTTTAAAATTACCTCAATTTTATCACAGTAACCGGCCAAGGACTCATCAATTGAATTATCCACGACCTCATAAATCATTTGATGAAGTCCAGACCCATCATCTGTGTCACCGATATACATACCTGGTCTTTTTCTAACAGCCTCTAGGCCTTTTAGTACTTTTATAGATTCTGATGAGTAATTTTGATTCATTTTATACTTATATTATAAAAGTTGGTATTTGTTGATAAAAAAGAAAATAAATCTTTTTTAGTTCCAGTCATAAAAACCTGAATTTCGAAATGTTCGACAATTTTTAATAACAATTGAATATTATAATCGTCTAAATGAGAATTAATTTCATCAAGAAGAAGAATAGGTTTTTTTTTACAGTAATTTACTAAATAATAACATTGAGCAAAATACAAAAGAAGAACAAGTGTTTTTTGTTGTCCAGTTGATAATTGCGATGCAGGGTAATTTTGATTCACATAAAAGATAGTGTCTGACTTGTGAGGCCCTATTTTTGAACCTCCAATTATTTTATCAATTTCTCTATTTTTTCTCAAAATATGTTTATATTCATCAATGGTAATTCTTGGTTTAAAAAATGAGTCATTAATCTGAATGTTTACTTTAAATGGAATTGTAAGATATTCACTTATATGCTCTAAATTTTTTTCAAATATATCAGATTGCTTTATTCTTTGTTCATAAATTTCAATGCCATATTTTGCAATATCTTCCTCTATTTTGTCTAACCAACTTTTATCTGTTAAATTATTTTTTAAAATTATATTTCTTTCAATAATATTTTTTTTGTAAGCATTTAATAAACTATTATAATTTAGGCTATATGAAAAAATAAAGTGATCAAATAAATTTCTTCTAGTTGTAGGTGACGCTAAGAACAATCTTTCATTTTCAGGTACATAAATTAAGAAAGTTATTAATGATTGAATTTTATTATTTACTTCGCTAGAAATTTCACCATTCAATTTAATTTTTTTTTGAAATTTATTGTTTTTAATTTCTGAAAAAGTATTTATTTCATATTCAATACCTTTATCGATAAAATTAGTATCATTAGAAAAATATTCTTCATTTTTTTTTATAAAATTGAAAATTTTATCTTTTCTTAATCCTCTTCCTTTAGAAAAAATAGATATAGCTTCCAAAAGGTTCGTTTTTCCACATCCGTTTGAGCCATAAAAAACATTACATTTTTGTGAAAAATCAATATTAAAATAATTAAAGTTTCTAAAATTATTTACTTTAATATTTTTAAAATAGGCCAATAATTACACTCGCATTGGCATTAATACATATATCAAATCAGGATTAGATTTTTCCTTTGCAATTATCGGTGATGAATTATCTTGAAAAGAAATCTGTATCTCATTTTCATTTAAATTATCCAATATATCCATAATATATTTTGCATTAAATCCTATTTCAATATCCTTGCCTTGATATTTTGATTGAATATCCTCTGTAGCACTACTGTTATCATTATTAAAAGTACTTAAATTTACTACATCTTTTAGAAGTTTGAATTTTATTACGGGAGATTTTTCATTTACAATTGTGCTTACTCTGTCCACTGCAGAGAGCAAATTTGATCTGTTAATATGTAGGATTTCATTGTTATTTTTTGGAATAACTCTTTTGTAATCTGGAAAAGTTCCGTCAATAAGTTTTGATATAAAAACTAACTTTCCAATAAAAAAAATAATTTTATTAGAGCTAATTTCTATTTCGATATTACCTGAGCTCTCTGATAAAAGTTTATAAAGTTCATTTATTGTTTTTTTTGGAATAATTACACCATTTACTTCACTAGAGTTTGAATGATTTTGGACAGAATATTTAGCTAATCTGTGGCCATCAGTTCCTACAAAATTTAGAATACTTTTCCCCTCTTCATTATTTACGCTAAAGTATAGTCCATTCAAAAAATATCTAGTCTCTTCATTTGATATAGCAAATTTAGTTTTATCTATTAAATTGTAAATATTCTCTGCCTTGGTAACTAGCTTGACACCTTCAATTTTGGATTCTATTAGCGGAAATTCTTCTTTAGGCAAGCATGACAAAGAAAATTTTGAGACACCAGACCTCAAAGTTAATATTTTTCCATCATTAGATATAATTTCTATTTTACTTTCATCGTGAAGTTTTTTTATTATATCATATATTAATTGTGCATTAATTGTCGTAGCCCCTTCCTCAACAACTTCACAAATAACAGTTTCTTTTATGGAAATATCCATATCTGTTGAGGACATAATTAGTTCATTATTTTTTACTTCTATGAGAATGTTAGAGAGTATAGGTAAAGCATTTCTTTTATCTACTATACTTTGAAGATGACTAAGAGATTTGAATATAGTTTTCTTTTCAACTAAAAACTTCATTCAATAGATATAAATAAAATTAGATTAAGAGTCTATAAGTCTTTTAAGAAGTTCAATATCCTCATTAAAACTTATATCCTGTAGTTTCAATTCTTCAATTTTTTTAACTGCATGCATTACTGTTGTATGATCTCTACCACCAAATTTTCTGCCAATTTCTGGTAACGATCTGGATGTTATAGATTTTGCTAAATACATAGCAATTTGTCTTGGTCTGGCAACAGAACGTGATCTTCTTGGAGAATGCATATCTGTAATTCTAATATTATAATGTTCAGCAACCTTTTTTTGTATTTCTTCAATAGTTATCTTTTTGTTTGAAGATTTAAGCAAGTCTTGCAAAACTACTTGAGCAGTTTCTATTGTTATCTCGGTTCCAACTAATGTTGCATGGGCAACTAATCTGTTTAACGCTCCCTCCATTTCTCTTACATTTGAAATTATTCTGTGTGAAAGAAACTCTAGTACTTTAGGAGGTATTTCCACTCCTCTCTTTTGAGCCTTTTCAATTAATATACCTAGTCTTAATTCATAAGTTGTAGGATGTATATCTGCTACTAGGCCACAACCTAATCTTGATTTTAATCTATCCTGAACTCCATCTAAATCAGAAGGAGACTTGTCTGCAGATATGACTATTTGTTTATTTTGCTCTATCAAAGCATTAAATGTATGAAAAAACTCTTCTTGAGTATTATCTTTTCCACTAATAAACTGAACATCGTCTATCATTAAAACATCTATGGATCTAAATTGTTCCTTAAAAGCTGACGTGTCTTTATAACGCAAAGCTCTAACAAACTGATACATAAATTTTTCAGCAGATAGATAAATTACTTTCCTTTCAGGCTGTTGTTGTTTTATTTTCCATCCTATAGCATGCATTAAATGTGTTTTTCCTAACCCAACTCCACCATATAAAAACAGAGGATTAAAAGAAACTTCTTCAGCTTCAGCAACTCTTTCAGATGCTGCAAATGCTAATTCATTAGATTTACCAACTACAAAATTTTCAAATGTAAACCTCGGATCTAATGGGGCTCCAAATTCATTTGGGTATGATGATTGTTGGTTTGACCTAATATCTAATGAGGATTTCCAGTGATTATCATTTGTTTTTACAGTTCTAGCTGTGCCTGGGACAATTCTACCTCCATCAGGTTTTACCACAAACTTTATAACATCAATATTATTTGAGTATTTTTTAGATTCAATTTTAATTTTATCTGAATAATTATTAACAATCCAATCTCTTAAAAATTTAGTTGGTAATGAAAATGTTATAGTATCATTTTCCACAGATACATAATTTAAATGTTTTAACCAATTGTTATATGCACTTTCACCAACTTTCGTTTTAAGATCTTTTTTTAATGAGGCCCATGTAGTTTCATTAAAGTCTTCAGTTGGATTTTCCATTGGCCCCCTAATAAAGTGATTTTTTTCTTTTATTAAATTTTACGTAAAAAAATCAAAGACGCAAAATTTTAACCGTAAATTATAATCACCAATTATAATAAAGATAATGAATACTCTTTACGCATTTTAATCAAGAATAAAAGAGAAAAAATTAAAAAAAAAAATTAATTTTTTTTAATTTGTTTTGATAACGAGGATAACTTTCTAGACATGTATTGCTTTTTAAGTATCCCCTTTTTCACAGCTTTTGCAAGAATTGAGTTAATTTCTTTAAAAGAATTTTCAACCTCAGTGGTATTTTCCCCCTTAAGAGAGTTATAAAATTTATTTAGATTAGTTCTAAATTTAGTCAAATACTGAGTATTAACGGCATTCTTTGCTTTAGATTGAATTGATCTTTTTTTTGCTGATTTGTGATTAGCCATAAGAAGATTCCGTATAAATTTAATAAATTTAAAGTCAACTTATATATTAAAATCACTTTTGAATTTCAGGACAAAAGAAAGTTGATCTTCCGTATTGAACCATTTTTTTTATTTTATATCCCCTAATTTTTTTACCTTCTTTGCCATATACCCTAAAATTATTCTGAAAATTACCCAAGGTTCCATCAGGGGAAATGTAGTCATTTATAGTTGAGCCGCCAAATTTAATCGCCTTTTTGAGTATTTTTTTTGTAGATTGAATAATTGTACCAATTTGGTACTTATTTAAATCTTTACCCCTACTCAATGGAGAAATTTTTGCATCAAATAAAATTTCACTAGCATAAATATTGCCAATGCCAGCCACTATATATTGATTAAGTAAAAGCTGTTTTATAGGAACTTCTGATTTATGAAATTTATCATGTAAGTACTCCTTAGAAAGTCGTTTATCTAAAGCATCCAAACCCAATCTTTTAATATATCTGATATTATTAATTTTATCTGACCTGATTACATCAATAAATCCAAATTTTCTTGGATCATTAAATATTAATCTAATATTATTACTAAATTTAAATACTAAATGATCATGCTTTTTAATCAAAGTTCTGTTTTTCAATATTTTTAAACGTCCAGACATTCCTAAATGTATTAAAATAGAATTTAAGTTATCAAAATCAATAATGACATACTTTGCTATTCTTCTAAGATTGATTATATTTGAATTTAGTATTTGTTTTAGAGGATTTAGTGGTACTGGATACCTCAGTTTTTTTGTATGTACATCAAGTTTAATGACTTTTTTATTTTTTAATATATTTAAACTATTAACAGTAGTTTCTACTTCAGGTAATTCAGGCATATAATGAATAAATTATCAAATTTTGGTTATTCTAAAGTAACAACTAAAGAAAAAACAAAGTTAGTTCAAAAAGTTTTTTCTGACGTTGCCTCAAATTATGATTTGATGAACGATGTAATGAGTTTTGGAGCACATAGATTGTGGAAAACAATATTTATAGACCTAGTCAATCCCTTAAAAGGTGAAAAAATTATCGATATTGGCTCTGGATCTGGAGATTTAGTTTTAGAAATTCAAAAAAAAAATTCTAATACAATAATTGACATTGTTGATCTGAATCAAGAAATGCTCAATGAGGGTAAAAAAAGAATTAAAAAGGGTGATATTAAGTTTTATTTACAAAATGCAGAGAACTTAAAATTTGATAACAATACTTATGATAAATATTTGATCTCATTTTGCTTAAGAAATATTACAAACATAGATCAAGCATTAAAAGAAGCATTTAGGGTATTAAAACCTGGAGGTAAATTTTATTGTATGGAATTTAGCAAGCCTTTATCAATCCCTTTGTCAAAAATATATTCTTATTATAAATCAAATTTTATACCTTTATTTGGTAAGATTTTTTCTAGCAATGAAGAAGCATATAATTATTTACATGAGAGCATTGATATGTTTCCAAATCAAGAAATTCTTAAAAATAAAATTGAGAATGTGGGTTTTAGGACTGTAAAATATATAAATCTATTTGATGGAATTGTTTCAATACACACAGGATTTAAATATTAGTGTCAATACTCTTTATAATTACTGGCTCTGTTGCAATTTCAAAATGTTATGAAATTTTAGAGAAATTAAAAAAACATAAGGTAGATGTTGATTGTGCTCTTACTTCCAATGCAAAAAAATTAGTAAGTATTTCAAAATTAAGAAAAAATATAACAGGAAAAATTTATACAGATCTAAGTGAGAACAAGCAAAAAATGCTTCATATTAATTTATCAAGGAAAAATGATATTATAGCAGTATGTCCGGCTACCGCTAATACTATTGCTAAATTTGCAAATGGGTATGGAGATAATTTAGCTTCAACAATCTTGCTTGCTTCGAATAAGCCAATATATTTAATTCCTGCAATGAATACAGAAATGTGGCAAAACAAAATAAATAAAAAAAATATACGTTATTTAAAATCAGTGGGCGTAGAATTTATTGGTCCAAAAATTGGTAAATTGAAATGTGGTGAATATGGAATAGGCAGAATTGAAGATACAAGACAGATTGTAAATTATTTAATGTCTAAACTTTCTTTTAATAAAAGATTTTTTGGTAAAAGGTGCCTTATTACAGCAGGTCCTACTATAGAAAATATTGATCCGATTAGATATATATCTAATCATTCATCGGGTAAGCAAGGATATGAGATTGCTAATGAGCTCTCAAAATCAGGGGCAAAAGTAATATTAATCTCAGGTCCAACCAACTTACAGCCACCATCAAATATAAAGCTTGTTAAAATTAAAACAGCTGATGAAATGTTAGATCGTGTGAAAAAAGCAAATAAGAATATTGATATTGCTATATTTAGTGCTGCGGTAGCAGATTTTAAAATAAAACAAATTATTAAAAAAAAAATTAAGAAAGAAAATTTTAAATCGATTTTGTTAAAAAAAAATGTCGATATATTAAAAACAATTTCACTTCTAAAAAAAAATAGACCAAAATATGTAGTTGGTTTTTCTGCCGAAACTGGGAAATTAATAAACGCGAAAAAGAAATTAAATGAAAAAAATTGTGATATGATTATTTATAATAAAATAAGCAATGATAATAAAGTATTTGGTTTAAATGAAAATAAAATATCAGTTATGACAAAAGATAAAGTTAAGAATTTTCCTAAAACTTCTAAGGTGAATTGTGCAAAACATATCGTAAGCTCAATATATAACCAAATTAAAATTAAATGACTTATTCAGATTTAGAATATGACATATTTTCTAGGCAATTTATTTTACAAAATTTTGATCAAAAAAATATTCATAAATTACATGATGCTAAAATTACTATAGTTGGTCTTGGTGGAATTGGATGCCCTCTATCTCAATATTTAGTTTCTTCAGGATTAAAACACTTAACTTTATTTGATGGTGACCGTATCGAAAAAACTAATTTAGGGAGACAAATCTTATATAGTTTAGATGATATAGATAAATATAAAAGTATTTGTGCAAAAAATAGACTTTTAAAAACAAACCCATACTGCAAAATTACTGCGTATTCAGAAAATTTAACCGAAAAAAATATTAATGTTTTATTGGATGCTGACATTATTATAGATACAAGTGATGATTGGCAATTATCTAAATTAATTAATGCATTTTGTGTTAAAAATTCCTTACAATATATTTTTTCATCAGCAATAAATAATAATATACAAATTTGTCTTTTTAAAAATCAAATCAATCACACTTGCCTAAACTGCGTATTTCCAAATGATCAAGATGTTGAACTAGCAAGATGCGATACTGTTGGTATTTCTAGTATCTGTGCAGGTATTGCTGGATTAATTACAGCCCAAAAAACAATTAATACAATATTAAAAATTAATAATGAAAATAATATCTTATCTCTAATTAATAGTGAAAATTTAAGTATTAGTAATATCAAGATAAAAAATAATGCTGATTGTGCATTAAATAATAGTTAACTTATACTGTATTATCATTTAATAACTTATATCTAATCATTATGAGACAGAATTCATTTTCATATCAAGAACTATTAGACTGTGCGAATGGTATTCTTTTTGGTAAAGGTAACGCACAACTCCCAGCTCCACCCATGCTAATGTTTGATAGAATTACCAAGATAAATGAAACAGGTGGGTTATTTGAAAAAGGAGAAATTGTTGCAGAGTTAGATATTAAACAAGAGTTATGGTTTTTTGATTGTCACTTTAAGGGAGACCCAGTAATGCCTGGATGTTTAGGATTGGATGCTATGTGGCAACTTGTTGGCTTTTATCTTGGTTGGCTAGGTCAACCAGGAAAGGGGAGAGCACTTGGTGTAGGAGAAGTTAAATTCACTGGTCAAGTATTGAATACTGTAAAAAAAGTAACTTATCACATCTCTTTAAAAAGATTAATTCTGAGAAAATTAATTTTAGGTGTTGCTGATGGTATTCTCAAAGCTGATGGAAATCCTATTTATGAAGCCAAAGATATGAAAGTTGGTCTTTTCCAAACTGCAGAAAAGTAAATATGAGACGAGTAGTAGTAACTGGACTTGGAATAGTTTCGTGCATTGGTAACGATGCTGAAACAGTTACTAATAATCTAAAAAGTTTAAACTCTGGAATATCTTCAGCTCCTGAATATGAAGAATTTTCATTTAGAAGCCTTGTACATGGGAAGCCAGAAATAAACTTAGAAGAAAATATTGATCGTCGTCTTTTACGTTTTATGGGTGATGGTGCAGCATTCAACTACATAGCTATGAAAAATGCCATTGCAGATTCAGGTTTGGAAGAAATAGATATATCAAATGAAATGACAGGTATTATTGTAGGTTCAGGTGGACCTTCCACAATGAATTTATATAAAGCTTCAGAGTTAGGAAAAAATAGTGGATCAAAAAAGGTTGGGCCTTTTATGGTTCCACGAAGTATGTCGAGTACAAATTCTGCCACTTTAGCCACACCATTCAAAATAAAGGGTGTAAACTATTCTATTACATCTGCTTGTTCTACAAGCTCTCATTGTATAGGAAATGCATATGAGTTAATTCAAATGGGAAAACAAAATATTATTTTTGCTGGCGGGGGCGAGGAATTACATTGGACTTTATCAATATTATTTGATGCTATGGGAGCTTTATCTTCAAAGTATAATAATAATCCTAAAATAGCATCAAGAGCATACGATGCTGATAGAGATGGTTTTGTAATCTCTGGTGGTGGCGGAACTTTAGTTCTTGAAGAGCTTGAACATGCTAAAGCTAGAGGAGCTAAAATATATGGAGAAATAACTGGATATGGTGCTACTTCAGATGGATTTGATATGGTTCAACCATCGGGAGAAGGAGCTGAGAGATGTATGAAAATGGCAATCAAAGACATCAATGGAAAAGTTGATTATATTAATTCACATGGAACTAGTACACCAATAGGTGATATCAAAGAACTAGAAGCGATTAAAAATGTGTTTGGAGATAATCTTCCAAAAATTAGTTCAACAAAGTCTTTAACTGGACATTCTTTAGGTGCAACTGGTGTACATGAAGCAATATATTGCCTTCTTATGTTAAATAACAATTTTCTATGCGGTTCAGCTAATATAACAACTTTAGATGAGAGTGCTCAAAATCACAATATTCTTTTAGAGACAGAAGATAGCCATAAAATTAATAACATGTTGTCAAACAGTTTTGGTTTTGGTGGGACAAATGCATCTTTATTGATGTCTAGATATAATGCTTAAAGGTAAAAAAGGTATAGTTTTTGGCATTGCAAATGATCATTCAATAGCTTGGGGTATCGCTGAAAAGTTACATCAGCATGGTGCTGATTTAGCAATTACTTATCAAAACAACACATTATTAAAAAGAGTTAAACCTCTTGCCGATAAAGTAAACTGTAATTGCTTAGTTGAATGCGATGTCAGCAAAGAGGGGGATTTAAACAAAACTCTTAAAATTGTTAAAGATAAATTTGAAAATATTGACTTTATAATTCATGCCGTAGCATATTCTGATAAAAATGAATTGAATGGAAGGTATATTGAAACTTCAAAAGATAATTTTATCAATAGTCTTTCTATCTCTTGCTTTTCTTTTACAAAAATAGCTAAAATTTTTCAACCTATTCTAAATGAAAATGGAAGCTTGGTAACATTAAGCTTCTATGGAGCAAATAAAGTCATGCCAAATTATAATGTTATGGGTGTTGCAAAAGCTGCACTTGAAACTAGCGTGAAATATTTAAGTGTTGACTTAGGAGATCAGAATATAAGAGTAAATGCTATATCAGCGGGTCCAATGAGAACGCTTGCTGGTGCTGCTATAGCAAATGCAAGAGAAGTTTTTAAATATACTAATGATAATTCATCTTTAAAAAGAAATGTTAATTTAGAAGAATTGGGTAATTCTGCTTTATATTTAGTTAGTGACATGTCATCTGCAGTAACTGGAGAAATACATTATGTTGACTGTGGTTTCAACATTGTAGGAATGCCCAAGGCTTAAAAATACTCTAAGTAATCAGTAGGATCATCTACAAAAACACTCGTAACGTTTTTTTTCCACAAATTTTGTGCTTCTTTTATTGGAATATTTTTTCCTGAATAAACAGTTACCAATATGTCACAATTTGTAAGCTCATTAACAATTGCATCTGAAAATGAGTCAATATCTGTGCCACAACTAAAAAAATCATATCTTTTACATATATCTGTTGTATTTTTTAGAGTAATTTTACTAAAATCATGATTTAAAAAACCACAAAGAGCAGCTGGTAATTTTTCTTTTAAATATATACAGCTATCAAGATCAAAACTTGAAAAAAATATATTTTCTAGGGAAAAATTTTTAATCTCCTTTACTATTTTGTCTACATTTAGTCTTTCAAGTCCTTTGTTAGGCTTCAGCTCAATATTTATAGATTTTTTTTTATTAGTTATTTCTTCTAATACCTTTTTTAGACTTGGCACTCTTACAGTTGATTTTGACTTATAATAAAAATAACCAGCATCAAGATTTGTGATTTCGTCAAATGTGTGGTCACAGACTAAACCAGAACCACTTGTTGTTCTATTTAGAGTATCATCATGAATTAACAACGGAATATTATCTTTGCTAATTTTTACATCTATTTCAACACAATCTAATCCAAGTTCAAACGCTTTTGAGATAGATTCTATACTATTTTCTGGCGCTAAGTCTTTTACACCTCTATGTCCAATTATTTTTGGTAATGAAAATCTACTAATCAGCCTCTACTTCTTTCATTGAAAGTTTAACTTTGCCTCTTGAGTCAATATCTAAAACTTTTACTTTTACAACATCACCTTCATTAATAACATCGCTTACTTTTTCAACTCTTTCATTTTTAAGTTGACTAATATGTACCAAGCCATCTTTTGAGCCCATGAAATTTACAAAAGCGCCAAAGTCCATTAGTTTTACAACTTTTCCCTCATAAATTTTTCCGATTTCAGGCTCTTCTACGATTCCTTTTATCCATTCTATCGCATCATTTCCTGACTTTGCATCAACAGCTGCCACACTAACTAATCCTTCATCATCTATTTCAATTTTAGCACCAGTAGTTTCGCTAATCTCTCTAATTACAGCACCTCCTTTGCCAATCACTTCTCTTATTTTATCTTTATGAACATGAAATGTAGTGATTGTAGGCGCATAATCAGAAATCTTTTCTTTTGGCTTTTCAATTGCTTTTGCCATTTCTCCTAAAATATGAATTCTACCATCTTTGGCTTGAGCCAGAGCTTCTTTCATTATTTCTGAAGTGATGCTCGTAATTTTAATATCCATCTGTAAAGACGTTATCCCGTCTTTTGTTCCAGCAACTTTAAAATCCATATCTCCTAAATGGTCTTCGTCTCCAAGAATATCTGATAACACCACGTATTTATCATCTTCTTTAATTAGTCCCATAGCTATACCAGCAATTGGTTTATCAATAGGAACACCTGCGTCCATCATAGACATTGAGGTTCCACACACTGTTGCCATTGAGCTAGATCCATTTGATTCAGTTATTTCAGATACCACTCTGTAGGTATAAGGAAATTTATCATTAGAGGGTAGCATTGGGTGAATTGCTCTCCATGCAAGTTTGCCGTGACCAATTTCTCTTCTACTTGTGGATCCTACTCTACCAACTTCTCCTACAGAATAGGGAGGGAAATTATAATGTAACATAAAGTTTTCTTTATACTCCCCCTCAATAGCATCAATCCTTTGCTCATCCATTCCAGTTCCTAGAGTTGTAACAACTAATGCTTGAGTTTCTCCTCTTGTAAATAAAGCTGATCCATGAGTTCTCTCTAAAATTCCAGTCTCACAAACTATAGGTCTGACCGTTTTAGTATCTCTTCCATCAATTCTATTACCAGTTTTTAATAAATCTCCTCTAACTATATCTTTTTCTACGGATTTGATCGCATCAGACACAATTACCGAAGTAAGAGTGTCACTTAAATGTTTTTCTTCAATTTCAGATCTTAATTGATTTAGTTTTTCAACTCTTTTTTGTTTTTCAATTAATTTATAAGCATCGCTAAATTTGGAACCATATTCATTTTCAATCAATTTTGGAAGATTAGTAATTTCACTATCTTTTTCAGGTAAATCCCAAGGATCTTTTGCTGCTTGTTTAGCTAGCGAAATTATTGCTTCAATTACAGATAAATACGCATCTTGACCTAGCACAACTGCCTCAAGCATTTTTTCTTCACTCAATTGGTGAGCTTCAGACTCTACCATTAATACTCCATTTTTAGTTCCCGCAACAACCAAATCGAGTTTAGAATTTTTTAATTCTTGTATTGTGGGATTGATAACTAATTGATCATCAATCATTCCAATTTTTGTTACTCCTAAAGGGCCCATAAAAGGGAGGCCTGACATTGTAATTGCTGCACTTGTAGCAATCATTGCAACAATATCTGAGTCATTTTCAAGATCGTGAGATAAAACAGTACACGTAACCTGAGTTTCATTCTTAAAATCTTTATGAAATAAAGGTCTTATTGGTCTATCAATTAATCGACAAATTAATGTTTCTTTTTCAGTTGGTCTTGCTTCTCTTTTGAAAAAACCACCAGGGATTTTCCCAACAGAGTAAAATTTTTCTTGATAATTTACAGTTAATGGAAAGAAATCCATATCAGGTTTTACCTGTTTAGCTGCAACAACATTTGCCATTACTGTTGTTCCGCCATATGTAACAACTACAGATGAGTCAGCTTGCCTAGCTATTTTTCCAGTTTCAATTGTTAACTTTTTACCTGCCCATTCTAATTCTACTTTTTTTACATCAAACATCTTTTTTCTCTTTCAAATTATATTAACCTCTTATTTTAAGGTCGTTTATTAACTTATTATATTTTTCGTTATCTTTTTTAGAAAGATAAGATAACAGTTTTTTTCTATTATTAACTAAAGCTACAAGCCCTCTTTTAGAATGATTATCATGTTTGTGATTTTTAAAATGCTCAATTAGATTGTTTATTCTTTCAGTTAAAACTGCAATTTGAACTTCCGCAGAACCTGTGTCTTTATCGTTTATTGAAAATTTACTTATTAAATCTTTTTTAACTTCTTTTTTTATCGACATCAAAACTCCTATGTTAAAACTTTATGAGGCTGGAACATATCTCCAGTTATCTCTCCAAAAGAAACAATATTTCCTTTGTTAGATAAAAAAACTAATGTTTTGTTATCTGAACTTAATGATGTTTTTATTAATTTTTTATTATCAATAAAAATTTTTTTACCCAATGAAAGTTCTGTTAAATCACTTTCTTTTTCAACCTCATAAGCCAAGATGTCGTCCAGCATAGAAATTGATGAATAAATAAAATTAAATTCGAGTTCGCTTTGCCCTATTTTTAATAGATCGTCCAGTAAAATTGATGCTTTGCTATTAAAATTTCCTACTTTTGTCCTTTTTATTTCTGTTGCATGGCCAAATGTACCTAATTTATTAGCAAGATCGCGTGCAAGGCTTCTTACATAAAAGCCTTTACCGCATTCAATAAAAAAATTTGAAGTATTGTTTTTAGAACCAAGAAATTTAATTTTTTTTAAAAAAACTTTTTTTTCATTAATATGAAATTCTTTTTTATCACGTAAGAGAGTATATGCTCTTTTTCCATTTATTTTTATTGCAGATGCTTTTGGAGGGACTTGACTAATATTTCCAACAAAATTTTCAATAATTTTTACTACATTCTCAACAGTTGGAATCTTAGAGCTTGATTTAATTATTTCTCCTTCAGCATCATCTGTTGTTGTTTGTTGACCCCATTTTATTTTAAAATAATATTCTTTTAGATTTGAATTTATAAAGGGTATGAGCTTTGTTGCTTTGTTAACAGCAACTGGCAGAATACCCTCTGCATTTGGATCTAGAGTGCCAGCATGTCCTATTTTTTTAAATTTAAATTTTTTTTTTATTTTATAAATTGCGGAAAAAGAACTGATACCTGTTGGTTTATAAAGGTTTATCCAACCCTGCAGGTTTTCATTCATTTAAATCTCTTTTAACTTTCTCATTTAAAAGTAATTTTTCAATTTTTTCTGCCTCATCAAAAGTATCATCTAAGAAAAAATGAATTTTAGGTGTAAATTTAGAATTAAGTTTTGCTTTAGATAAAAATTTTTGAAATATATATTTATTATCATTTAACTTATTAATTATTCTATTTTGATCATGGCCTCCTAATGGCATAATATAGATATTAGCCATCCTAAGATCTTTACTCATTTTTACAAAAGACACTGTAATTGATTTAATTGAAATGTTTAAATTATAAAAATCTTCAACTAATATACACTCACTAATTAAGGATCTTATTAATTCACCAAACCTCATTTGTCTTTGTGAAGACATATGATTACTCATTTTCTTTTTTTCTAGAGCTTTCTTTCTGTTTTTATCTCTTCGAATGTTTCAATTACATCTCCAATTTTTATGTCAGAATAATTCTCTAACATAACTCCACATTCAAATCCGTTTTTAACTTCCTTTACTTCTTCTTTAAATCTTTTTAAGCTTGCTAAAGTTCCAGTATGTATAACAACATTATCTCTTAATAATCTGATTTTAGAATTTCGTGAAATTAGACCTTCTTTCACCATACAGCCTGCAATATTGCCTATTTTAGAAATACTGAACACTTCTCTTATTTCAACATTTCCTGTTATATTTTCTGATACATCTGGTGACAATAATCCTGATAATAGATTTTTTACATTATCAATCAATTCATAAATTATAGAATAATATTTAATGTCAACTCCATCTCGTTTTGCAGCATCTCTAGCATGAGGTAAGGCACGAACATTAAAACCAATTATAAAACCTTTGCTTGAATTTGCTAATGCTACATCGCTTTCAGTAATAGCGCCAACACCTTTATGAATTACAGATACTTTAACCTCATTTGTGGATAATTTAATAACTGAATTTTCAATTGCTTCAGCTGATCCTTGCACATCTGCTTTAATAATAATTGGTAATGAAGAAATTTTCCCTTGATTAATTTGTTCGAACATTTCCTCAACATTCGATTTAACTACTTTGTTTTTTTGTATTTGTTGTTTATTAAATCGATGCTCAGCAATTTTTCTAGCAACACTCTCACTTTCTACAACTATAAAATCATCTCCTGCTAGAGGATTTGAATCAAATCCGAGAACTTCAACTGGTCTAGATGGAATTGCTTCTTTTAGACTATTACCCTTATCATCAATTAAAGCTTTTACTTTACCCCACTCTGATCCAGAAACAAATATATCACTTACCTTTAAGGTGCCTTTTTGAACAAGAACAGTAGCAACTGAGCCTCTTCCTTTTTCTAATTTAGACTCTATAATTGAGCCTCTTGCAGCTCTATCAGGGTTAGCTTTTAAATTTAAAATATCAGCTTGTAAGAGTATTGCTTCCTCAAGTTTATCCAAATTTAATTTTTTTAATGCTGACACCTCAACATCTAAAACATCTCCACTTAACTTTTCTACAATTATTTCTTGCGCAAGCAGGTCATTTCTTACTTTATCAGCATCAGCACTTGGTAAATCCATTTTATTAATAGCAACGATAATTGGTACCTTTGCTGCTTTTGCATGTGCAATTGACTCTATTGTTTGAGGTTTTAAACTATCATCTGCTGCAACGACTAATATTATAATATCAGTTGTCATTGCACCCCTAGCTCGCATATTTGAAAAAGCTGCGTGACCTGGTGTGTCAATAAAGGTAATTTTTTTATCTTCTTTTCCTATTTGATAAGCTCCAATGTGTTGGGTTATACCACCAGACTCACCAGCAACAACATTTGAACTCCTAAAAGCATCTAATATACTAGTCTTTCCATGATCAACATGACCCATAATAGTAACCACTGGAGGCCTTTTTTTTAAATCAGAGTCATTATCTTCAAAATCCTCAATTTCTTTTAAAATATCATCATCATTTACTCTAATTCCATTATGTCCAAGTTCTGATACGACAAGCTCTGCAGTATCTGCATCAAGTGATTGAGTTGCATTGGCTAAAACACCAAGTTTCATTAGTGTTTTGACAACATCTGCAGTTTTTTCAGCCATTCTGTTTGCTAAATCTTGGACAGTAATAATTTCAGGTATCTGCACTTCCCTTGAAATTTTGAGTTCATCATCTTTACTTTGTGACTGAAGTTTTTCTTTTTCTCTGGCTCTTTTAATTTTCGCTAAGCTCGGAAATCTATCATACTCTTGCTCTTCCTGTTCAAGAATTTTCTTTGCATCAAGTTTATTAAAATCATCATCAATAGGCTTGAGTGTGGATTTTTTTGGCTGTTGTTTTTTTAAATCAGCAGTTTTTTTATTTTTATTTTCAAAGCTTTTATTTTTATTTGCCTGTGAAAAATTTGGAGATATTTGACTAGGTGATGACCTGTTAACCTGATTAGGCGCTGATCTAAATGAAGATGATCCTCTAAAATTTGATTGGGATGTTGAAGAGCTTTTTTGCTGGTTATTTTTATTTCTAAATACAATCTGAATAGTTTTTTTATTTCCATTTGATTTAGTTTTATCTCCACTAGGCCCTAAATTCTTCCTGATTTGTAATCTACCAGTAGATGATAATTTTAGAGGTTTCTTTTTATTATCTTTATTTTTATCCAATTTATACTCTAATGGTTAAAAGATTAATCAAACCAGTTCTTTCTGGCTTCCATAATCATTTTGTTTGCTAATTCTTCTTCTATTTCTAGAGATCTTAGAATTCCTTCTTCTTTATCAATAAGTTCAAACGCCGCTAGTTCTGCAAAATCATTTAATGTTAAAATGTTTTCTTTTGCCAATAATGCAAGTATTGGAATAGTCATCCCATTGATATTTTTTAAATCCTCGTCTTTAATTTTTTCGTCTACAAGTTTTTGATTATTCTTTTCTAAATCTTCAAGATATATTTTAGCTCTAGATATAATTTCACTAGCAAGATCAGTGTCAAAACCTTCAATTTTTTCAATATTTTCAAGATTTTCTGCGGCAATTGAGTCTACAGACACGTATCCCTCTGTAACTAATAATTGTGCAATAACATCTTCAACATCTAAAACTTCTGAAAGCATTGTGCTTTTATCTTTGAATTCTTGCTGTCTTCTCTCGGCTTCTTCTTCTTCGGTAAGTATGTCAATTTCAAGATTTGTTAATCCAGAAGCAAGCTTAACATTTTGCCCTTTTCGTCCAATTGCCAAACTTAATTGTTCATCAGGAATTACAACCTCAACTTTGTTTTTTTCTTCATATAGGAAAATTTTACTAACCTCAGCAGGAGCAAGGGCATTGGCTAAAAAAGTTGCTTGATTTTCAGACCAAGTAACAATATCGATTTTTTCACCTTGAAGCTCATTTACTACTGCTTGAACTCTTGAACCTCTCATTCCTACACAAGCACCAACAGGATCAATTGTTGAGTCTTCAGTGTAAATACTAATTTTTGCTCTGGATCCGGGATCTCTTGCAACACTTTTAACTATAATTACACCCTCATAAATTTCTGGAACTTCCTGGGTAAATAATTTAGCTACAAATTGAGGGTGTGTTCTTGACAAAAAAACTTGATATCCTTTCAAATCATTTTTAACTTCATATATGTAAGCTCTAACTCTATCACCATTTTTAAAAGTCTCTCTTGGAATTAATTCTTCTCTTTTTATTATTGCTTCACTTTTACCAAGATCAACAATTAAATTTCCAAATTCAATTCTCTTAACAATACCTACAACTAATTCACCTATTTTGTCTTTATATTCTTCATATTGTTTTGACTTATCAGCTTCCCTTACTTTTTGAATAATTACCCCTTTTGCATTCTGTGCTGCAACTCGCCCTAAATCAATAGGAGGAAGATCTTTTGTGATAAATTCACCAACTTTAATGTTGGGATTTATTTTTTTTGCATCATTTAATAATATTTCTTTTGCTTGTTCATCTGAGTGGCTTTCTACTACCATAAGATAGGATTTTAAATGTATGTCTCCTGAGCTTCTATCTATTGTTACTCTTATGTCTCTTTCATTTCCGTATTTTACTCTAGCAGATTTTTCTAATGCCTGCTCCATTGCTGAAAATACAGAGTCCTGATCAATATTTTTCTCCTGCGCAACATTATTTGCCACCTGAAGCATTTCTTCTCTAATTACTTTAATTTTTTGTTTTGCCATAATATTCACCAAAAAAAAGGCGGGAAATCCCACCTTTAAAAGCTTAAATTTTTTTTACATATATTGAAAATAAAGCAAAACTCAAGCCTATAATTTCTCTAACTTGGCAAAAAAAGGGTTAAGTCCATTTTTTAAGGCTTTTTTATAATATTTAGTTTCAGGCAATATTTCAGAGTTATAATCCCAATTTGATTTGCTTTGATTTGTCCATTTAAAATCTTGTTTTACATTATAAATAGTCTCAAGAATTTGAGAGGTGTATGATTTTGAGTCAGTTGCTATATTAATCGTTGAGCCTTTTTTTAAGTATTTATGCATTTTATCAAAAAATAATTTATTTATTAAGCGTCTTTTAAAATGTCTTTTTTTTGGCCACGGATCAGGAAAGAGAATCCAGATTTCAAAAATAGAATCTTTTTTAAAATGCTCATCAAGCAATTGATGAACATTACCCTGGTAAATTTCAATATTGTTTATGGAGAGAGTTTGAGCTTTACTGAATAGGCTGCTTAAACCATCAACATATTTTTCACAGCAGATAACAATCTTATCATTGTTTGCTTGTGCAATTTGAATTGTACTTTCACCATATCCAGCTCCAATATCAATAATATAATCAATTTCCTTATCTATTTTTTTTAATTTTATTTTTGAAAATAAGTTATTGCTCTTCTTTTTCCTTCCTTTAGTTCTTCCATATAATCTATATACTAAATTATTTTTCATATCTTGATCTATATTTTAAAAAAATAAAATAAGTTAAAAAAATTATCATTAAATATATTTCAGAAATTTTATGAATAAAATTTTGATAAGTAAAATATTTTAAATGTAACTTATTATATAAATTAGTTTTAACGTTGAGCTTTGATGACTGTAATATCTTGCCGTTATTATTGATTATCGCTGATATACCATTATTAGATACTCTAATTAAAAACTTATTTGAAATTATAGCGCGCATTCTTGAGTGATAAAAATGTTGATAAGGTCCTATTTTATCGCCAAACCAAGAATCATTTGTGATATTTATTAAAATATCAATATTTTTTTTGTTTATATCTTTTAGAATTTTATTAAAAATTATTTCATAACAAATTATAGGCAAAATATTTATATCGCTGTTACTAATTAACCTATTATTTTGGCCTGATGTAAAATCAATATTTCCACTTATATTCTCCATAAATTTTAAATAATTTCTAAAGGGTAAAAATTCCCCAAAAGGCACAAGTATTTCTTTATCAAAAACTTGAATATTATTTTTCTCTAGATAAAGAAAAGAATTGTAAATTTTATTATTATTAATTCTAGAAGCGCCAATTATAACTTTTTGATTATCTTTAATATAATTAAGTAAACTTAAATTACTAATATCCGAAATCAAATATGGATAATTATTTTCGGCAAAAACTAAATACTCAGCATTTGACTGATTTATTTTATTAATGATATCTTGCTCTATTAATTTTTTATTTGAATTTTGTATGGGTGATAAAATTTGAAAAACTTCAAAACTTATTATTTTTTCTTGGTCTTTATAATTTTCATTAAAAATGAAAATAAAAAATAAACATATTAGAAAAGGTAAGTGAAATATAAAAATTTTTATTTTTTCATATTTAAACTTTGGCAAAAAAATTATTAAAGAAGGTGTTATAAAAATCATTAAAACTAAATAACTTGATACAAATGTCCCAAATGATTTTAAAAAATAAAAGCCCAATATATTGTTAGAAAGTATCAAAGAATAGGTTACCCAAGGAAATCCATAAAATGTTTTAGAGATTGCTAATTCAATAAATAAAAATATTAAAGGGGTAAAAATTATTAAATAAAAAGTATTTTTTATATATTTAAAAAAAATAAAACCTATTCCAAAAAATAAAGATAAAAATATCGGCAATAATAAAGAAAGTATTGCAAAATTTTTTGTTTCCTCATTTGTTAAAAATGGACTCTGAATCCAAAATAAAAAAACTAACAAGAACCCTAATCCATAAAAAAATCCCATAAAGAAATAGTAATTTATTTTTCTCTTTATTGAGTTTTCTTTTAATAAATTAATTATGTAAGGAAAAATTATAAAACCTAAAGGAGTCATAAAAAAAGGAGGGAAAAGCAAGGCAGAAAAAATACCAACTATAAAGAATTTCAGTAAAATCAATTAACTATTTTTCTAATTTGAACGGTTAAAATTTTTCTTTCATTTGCTCTCAAAACTTTTATGTTAACTATATCATCAATATTAAATTCTTCGTTATTTTTTGGTATTCTATTAATCTTTGAAAAAACTAAACCACCTACAGTTTCAACTTCATCTTCATCAGCAAAATCTAAATTTACATTGAAATGTTTTTCTAAATCATCAACTCTATATGAAGCACTTACCTCTAGTAAATTTACTTCTTTTGTAATTATTTCTTCATCTATATCTTCAGCATCATGCTCATCTTCAATTTCACCAACTATTTCTTCAACGAGATCTTCAATTGTTACCAACCCATCAACACCTCCAACTCCATCAACAACAAGAGCGATATGAATTCGAGATGCTCTCATTCTTTTAAGAAGTTCAAGAATTGGTGATTTTGGAGCGACATACAAAACCTCCCGAAGAATTGAGGAGAGAACAAACTCATCTTTATTAGCAGTGATAAAATCTTTTATATGAAAAAAACCAATTATATTATCAAGATTTTTCTCATAAACAGGCAATCTAGAATGTGACTCCTCTTTAATTACTTCAAAAATTTGATCATATTGTTGTTTAATATCGATAGATATGATTTCACCTCTAGGGACCATAACATCTTCAACACTTTTGCTTTCTAATTGTAAAATATTTTTGATTAAACTTTTTTCATTATTATCATCAATATTATTTCTTTCATCATCGCCTTCTTCTTCACTGGCTATAATATTTAAAATTTCTTCCTTTGATGAATCATCCTTTAAAAGTTTTTTAATTAACCAACTTTTCCAAGCACTAAGTTTTTCTTGTGTGTCTTCACTCATATAAATAAGGATCTCTAATATTAAAGTTCTTTAGTATTTCTTTTTCTAATTTCTTCATCTTTAAAAAATCTGAATTAATTTTATGGTCGTATCCATTTACGTGCAAAAAACAGTGGATTATTAAATGTGTTAAATGATCATAAAAATTAATGAGATTTTTTTTTGCATCTTTCTTTATCATTTCAGCTGAAAAAAAAATATCACAATATTTTTCTTTTTTTGAAATTTTATTATTTAAAGTTGTAACAAATGTTAATACATCAGTAGGTAGGTTTTTTTTTCTATAAGTCTTATTAATTGCTCTAATGTTTTTATTATCAACAAAAATTAAATTTAAAAAATATGATGTATTTTTTTTGAAACCACATTCATCAATTAAAATTATCTTAGAGACTATATTATTAATTTTTTTCATTCTCCTAGACCATAAATTTGACTTACAAAAATAATTAGTTTCTATTTTTTTCTTCATAAGCATTTATAATTTTTCTAACCACCTCATGCCTTACAACATCTCTGTTATCTAATTCAATAAAACCAATATCTTCAATATTTTTTAGTTTTTTTGCTGCATCTATTAAGCCAGAGTCGCTCTTAGAAATTAAATCTATTTGGGTATTGTCACCAACGACTACCATTTTACTATTTTTACCTAATCTTGTTAAAAACATTTTCATTTGAATTTTTGTAGTATTTTGGGCCTCATCAAGAATTATGTAGCAGTTTTCAAGAGTTCTCCCTCTCATAAAAGCTATCGGAGCTATTTCAATGATGTTATTCGCAATTTTCTTTTCAACTTGATCATAGGGCATCATATCATAAAGTGCATCATATATGGGACGTAAGAAAGGATCAACTTTCTCCTTAAGATCTCCTGGTAAAAAACCTAGTTTTTCTCCAGCTTCAACTGCAGGTCGAGATAAAATTATTTTATTTACTAATCCTTTTTGAAGTGAAGCGACTGCTTTTGCAACTGCCAAAAAAGTTTTTCCTGTACCTGCAGGTCCGTATGCAAAAACAATATCTTTCGTGTTAAGTAATTGAAAATAATTTTTTTGATTTTTAGTACGTGGTAAAATTTTTCTTTTTTTAGTTTGAAAAAATAAATTCATTTGCTCATCAGGACTTATCTCTAATAATTTTAAACTCCTTGTTTCCATTATTTTGTCTTCATCAATATTTATTCCTTTTTTAGCTTCTTCAAATAAAATCAATATCTCTTCCTTTGTATCTTTAATAGACATTTTAGAACCAATAATTTTAATTTTATTTCCTCTATATTTAATTTTAACGTTATTATTTTTTTCAATTATCTGAATATTCTTATCGTCAATTCCAAAAAGATTAGAGAGAAAGTTATTATCATTTAACTCAAAATCTAAAGAGTAGTTGATATTACTCAAACAGCACTCTCCAAAGCAAAGTCAGTTGAGTTAGTAATTTTAGCATTCGCGATCTTGTTTATAAGGTTAGTTTCACTTGTAGTAAAAATACTCTGATTATAAACAGATCTTCCTACATATTGATTCTTATGTCTACCTTTTTTTTCAAATAAAACTTGGAGTTTTTTCCCCACAAAAGATTTATTATAGTTTTTTTGTTGTTCTTTTAAAAGAGATTGAAGAGCGCTTAGTCTTGCTTTTTTTTCAGCAAGTGGAATGTTATCTTTTTTTTGAGCAGGTGTCCCTGGTCTTTTACTATACATAAAGGAGTAAGCAATCACATAATTTATTTCATTTACAAACTTCATTGTATCCTCAAAATCTTTATCTGACTCACCTGGATATCCAACAATAAAATCAGAAGAAAGAGCTATATCAGGTCTTTCATTTCTCAATTTCTCAACAATTTTTTTATACAACTCAACATCATGCTTTCTATTCATCTCTTTTAATACTTTATTAGACCCAGATTGAATTGGCAAATGTAGGAAAGGCATTAATTTATTATTTGATCTATGAACTTTTATTAAAGAATCTGTCATATCAATTGGATGTGAAGTCATGTATCTTATTCTCTTGAGATTTTCTAATTCACTTACTCTATCAATTAAGTATGCTAAATCTTTTGTTTTCCCATCTACTCCAATTCCGTGATAAGCATTAACATTTTGACCTAAAAATATAATCTCCTTTGCACCTTGACTCGTATATTTTTCAATTTCGTTGACTATCTCATTAACAGGTCGTGAAAATTCTGGCCCCCTTGTATATGGAACAACACAGAAAGAGCAAAACTTATCACATCCTTCTTGGATAGAAACAAATTCAGAAACACCTCCTGCCGAATTGTAAAGTAAATTCTTAAATTTTTCATTTTGAGTAAATTCATCACTAAGAAAAGTATCAGTGGTTTTTAACATGTCTGGCAACTTATGATAGGATTGGGGACCAACTATAAAATCAACTGTAGGAGCTCTTGATTTTATTTCTTCACCTTCAGCTTGCGCAACACAACCTGCGACGACTAATTTAAAATTTTCTTTAGGGATGTTTCTTTTTAATTTATTAATTCTCCCTATGTCAGAATAAACTTTTTCAGCAGCCTTCTCCCTGATATGACAAGTATTTAAAACTACTAAATTTGCATCCTTTGGATCTTCAGCAATTTCATAGTTTTGATTTTTAAATAAATCTAATATCCTGTTAGAATCATAGACATTCATCTGACAGCCATAAGACTTAATATAAATTTTATTTTTTTTCATATTAATAAAGTTTTGCCATTAAGAATGCGTCTGCTTTCTTATCTTTATAAGAATAATAACTTTTTCTAGTATAAATTTTTTTAAAACCCATTTTTTGATAGAATGATATTCCTTTTAAATTAATTTCTGAAACTTCAAGATGAATTTTTGTTAAATTATTACAATTTTCTTCTATTTTTTTTATAAGTTTTGATCCTAAACCTTTGTCTCTAAAGTTTTTAATAACATAGATTAGGTGTATCTCATATTCTGAGTTTTTTTCAATATTTATTAAGTCACCAAAGATGAAAGAAACCATTAAATCATTATAAAAAAAACCGTAGGATAAATTAGTGCTTTTATCAAATTGGTTATTAATTTGTTTTAAAGACCAGCCTTGATCAATATATTCTTTATAATTTAATAAATCTTCAAATATTAAATGCTCAAAATATTTACTATCTTTCTTTTCTAATTTACGGCCGTGTATCAATTTAAAATAATGTTGTTGGAAATATATATAGGTTTTATAATTACATTTTCTGCAAACTCTATATTATTTATGTTGCTCAAAACAACATCTTGAACGGAAAAAGGTTCAAATAATAAGCTCTGATTATTCAGATTAGGATATTTAAGATTATAGAATACGTTAGTAATGTGTTCTGGATAAACAAAATTATTATTTTCAACTTTTTGATGAACAAATTTTTCATCTAGTTTAAATGTCAGAAAATTTTGGTTATTTGAGGACTGAAAATAAATTCCACTATTCATATTTCTATTATATAAAAAATCATACATATTTTCTGTTGATATAGTTGCAACAGCCAATCCCATCGACTGACTTAATCCAGCAATAAATGAAGCTCCAACTCTTAGTGCCGTATAGGAACCTGGACCTGTGGTTATTATGAACTTAGTGAGCTTTGCATTTAGATTATATTTTTCATTAATTTTTAAATATTTTGGGATTATGTTATCACTTAGCTTTTCATCATTATTTTCTACAATTTTTAATGAAACTATAATATTTTTATCTTTAATTAAGTGAAATTCTGGTATTGGTGATGCTACATCTAAAAAAAGGAACATAAATTGTTTATATTAAAAACAGCATTTATTATCATTCTATTTTTAAACATATCTAATTCCTATGCAAGTAACATTAAAAATTCTGCTGTTGTTTTTATGTACCATAAATTTGGTATTGATAAATATCCTACAACTAGTGTGACTATTGATCAATTTAACTCTCATATTGGTGAATTTACAAAAGAAAAATACTCAGTGAAATCACTTGAGTATATTGTTGACACTATAATCAATGATGGAAATCTTCCAGAGAATACCATTGGGATTAGTATTGATGATGCTGATAAATCTTTTTACGAAGTTGGTTGGCCAATTTTTAAGAAAAATAATATGCCTGTCACATTATTTGTTAACACATCAACTATCCATAAAAATAATAAAAATTATTTAAACTGGGATCAGATCAGACAATTACAAGAAGAGGGTGTTGCTATTGGTGCACATTCTCACAGTCACTACCATATGTCAGATTTAACTTTAGATGAGGTTAGAAAAGAAATTGAAATTTCAAATAATATTTTTTTAAAAGAATTGGGCGCAATTCCATCGCTATTTGCATTTCCTTATGGTGAAGCAAATGAACAAATTATCAATTTATTAAAAGAATATAAATATAAGGTAGCTTTTGGTCAGCACTCTGGGGTCATTAATGAGACATCTAATTTTTATTACTTGCCAAGATTTTCTCTTAACGAGAAGTATGGTGAAATAGATAGAGTAAAATTTGCTGCAAAAGCCAAAGGACTTGGAATTTATGATTTTATACCAAAAGATCCAACTATTTATGAAAATCCTCCATTTATAGGATTTTCCTTACTAGATGAAAAACTAGTGCCATCAATTGATTGTTTTGTTTTTGATAGTAAGGGCGAAGTTGAAAAAGAAATATTTAAATTTAATGAACGTATTGAAATAAGATTGAGTAGAAAACTAACAGAAGGTAGATCAAGAATGAATTGTACAGCTAAAGGAAGTGATAATCATTGGCGATGGTTTGGTCACCAGTTTTATTTATGAATTATTTAAAGAATAAATAAATGCATCAAATTTATTTAGATTATTAGCATCAATAATTGCATTAATTGTTTTGATATAATTTTTATCAGAGGCATATGAGTCTAGTTGCTGAACAAGCAACTTTATATTATTGAAATTATTTTTTTCTCTCATAATTTTTCTAACTTTTCTAAAATCACTATATGCGTAATGGGAATTAAGATTGATGAAATAAGATTGAACACTTTTATCAACAGAATCAAAGGCCTTAACTAGATGTTTCTCACCTTCTTCTCTTAAAAGTGGTACTACGCCATCAGAATAATTGTAAGTGTATTCACCAAATAAGGCGTTAAACTCGGTTGCAAATCTTGATGTGCCCCAACCACTTTCGTTTGCTGCTTGAGCCAGAACAATTGAGTTAGGAATAATGTCTACACGTTGCAATAAATCAATGACTAAATCATATTTATGTTTATCATTAGTATTTGTTCTATATTTTTTTGATATCTTTTCTAAAAATTTTAGGTCTGACTTAGCAAGAGTGTTATTGTTTTCCAAATACTCTTTAATATTTTTAAGCTTAGATCTTTCAAGTAAAATGTTTTGATTTTCATATGAAATTAAAGGAAGTAAAGTTTTTACAAAATTCTTTTTTGAAGTTGAAAGAAAGTCTAAATTAATTTCGTCTATATTTTGATTTAAGTTTTGAGATAAAACAGGTTTTTCAATTAACTTAATTATATTGGGATTCAAAGGTTTCTTTTTGAGAGTAACAACAAGATTATTTTTTAGATTTAATTTTTTATTTTCTTCTAAAATTTTCTTTTGTGAATATAATCTGTTAACAGTATAAGAGTCGTAAGTACTACAATAGTTTAAAACATAGTCGTCAAGAATGCTATTGATTGAGTAAATAATACTATTTTTTGCATCAGTTTTATTTTCATAAGCGATAGATGTAATTGAGCTTAACAAAAATATACAACCAGAAAAAATAGTAACAAGTGAAAAATTACGCATCAACTGGCCTTACTTCTATAACTTCAGGGATGTAATGCTTTAGCATATTTTCAATACCCATTTTAAGTGTAGCTGTTGAACTTGGACAACCTGAACAAGCTCCCTGCATCTTCAAGTATACAATACCATCCTCAAAATCATTGTAGATAATATCTCCGCCATCCATAGCAACTGCTGGTCTTACGCGAGTATCAAGAAGCTCTTTTATTTGTTTTACAATTTCAGAGTCATTTTCATTTTGCTCAAGACTCTTTTCAGACTCCTTGGATATAGTTTTTTCAACTGTCTTGTCATTTGAGTTAAAATGATCAATGATGCCACCTAGAACAGAAGGTTTCATAACCTGCCATTCAAAAGTCTCATTTTTAGTGATTGTAATAAAATCACTACCAAAAAATACACCCTCAACACCTTCTATTTCAAACAAACGTCTAGCAAATGGAGAATCTGCTGCTTCCTCAATATTTTGGTAGAAAGCAGTTCCTTCGTCCATAACCACTTTTCCTGGAAGAAACTTTAATGTTTGTGGGTTTGGTGTTTGTTCAGTTTGTATAAACATGTTCTTCTTATATAGTTATTAATATGACTTTCGTATGAAAAATGGAGAGAAAAATTGAAAAAATTAGTATTTTATCCCCTAAATAAGCCAATTATTTGATAAATTTTATTTAATACTGGATCAGCAATATTTATTGCCCTCTCCTTGCCTTTAATTATTACCGAATCCAAGTATTTTTCATCCTGCAATAATTTATTCATCTCAACAGAAATGGGTGATAATTTTGAAGAGGCAAGCTCTCCTAAATCATTCTTGAACTGCGAAAATTCTTTACCCCCATACTCAGAAATTACTGTTCCTATTTCTTGATCGTTTAGAGCTGCATAAATAGTTAATAAATTTATAGCCTCAGGTCTATTTTTAGCATCTTCTAAATTATCCGGTAAAGGCATTGGATCAGTCTTAGCCTTCTTAATCTTTTTAATTATTTCTTCTTCACTATCTGATAACATTATTCTTGAGTAATCAGATGGATCAGATTTACTCATTTTCTTAAGCCCATCCCTTAAGCTCATTACTCTGGTTGCCTCACCTAAAATCAGCGGTTCAGGAATTGGAAAGATATCTGTGTTAAAATCGTTATTAAATTTTTGAGCAATGTCTCTAGTTAATTCTAAATGTTGTTTTTGATCTTCTCCAACAGGGACATGTGTAGCTAAATATATTAAAATATCAGCAGCCATTAGCGTTGGATATGAAAATAATCCAACAGATACATTTTCACTATTTTTACCTGCCTTGTCCTTAAATTGTGTCATACGATTAAGCCATCCCATACGGGCAACACAATTGAAGATCCAAGCCAATTGAGCATGTTGAGGTACTTGCGATTGAACAAAAAGGGTATTTTTATCTGGATCGATTCCTGATGCAATAAAGGCTGCTGCAACTTCTCTTGTTTTTTGTTTTAAAATTTTAGGATCTTGCCAAACAGTAATTGCATGCAAATCAACAACACAAAAAAAACACTCAAACTCTTTTTGCAAGGAAACAAAATTTTTTATAGCGCCTAAATAATTTCCTAAATGTAAATCACCAGAGGGCTGCACACCTGACAAAATTCTTTTTGTAATTTTTTCCATTTTATCTTTTTAAGTAATTTTTAATATCAGCAATCGTTACTATTTTTAATATTAAAATTAATACCACATAAAAAGCAGCAGTAATCATAATAGTAAGCACCAAATAGATTATATTTTTCATGATTTCTAGTAAATATAACTCGGCAAAAAAGAAACTATTCAAATAACGAGTAACTAAAACAAGCCCAAATAGACATACAAATAATTTAAAAATATTATTTATAAATTGACGATCTAAATTTAATAATTTTTTTCCAATAAGTATTAGAAAAAGAAGAATTGCATTAACCCAAGCACTTATAGCAGTTGCCAAAGCAATGCCCATCTCTCTCATTGTGCTTATTAATAAAAGAGATAATAGTATATTGATAATTACACTTACGATTGAAACATATAGCGGAGTTTTTGTATCTTCCCTTGCAAAAAAACAAACAACTAAAACTTTAATCAATACATAAGCTGGAAGTCCTAGAGCAAAATAACTGAGAACCTTCGACGTAAAAAAAGCATCT
>CACIRR010000011.1 GCA_902589095.1 uncultured Alphaproteobacteria bacterium
TTTAAATAAATATTATTTAAATCAGTTATCTCTAACTCTCCTCTTTTAGATGGTTTTAAATTTTTAACATACTTGGTGACTTTATTATCAAAGAAATATAGACCAGTAAGAATAAAATTAGACTTAGGTTTTTTAGGCTTTTCTTCTATTGAGATCACTCTATTTTTGTTGTTAAATTCAATAACACCAAAATTTTCAGGATCATTTACTCTATAACCAAATACTGTTGCACCTTTAGTATTTTTAGAACTTTCTAATAATATATCTTGAAGTTTGTTACCATAGAAGAGATTATCACCTAAAATTAGAACACATGGTTCATCATTTATAAATTCTTTTGCAATTATAAAAGACTCTGCAATTCCATTAGGTTTTTCTTGAACAATATAAGATAAATTTAGACCAATTTGATAACCATCTCCAAGAAGTTTTTTAAATAAATGAATATTTTCAGGATTGGTAATAATTAAAATATCTCTTATGCCAGCCATCATAAGAGTTGACAGTGGATAATATATCATAGGTTTGTCATATATCGGCAAAAGTTGTTTTGATATTACTGATGTAATAGGTTTCAATCTGCTAGCTTCTCCTCCAGCAAGAATAATGCCTTTTCTATTTATATGTTTTTTTTTCATTAATTTTTTTTCATATTCATAATAAAATCGCTTTTCCAATTAATCAATTTTAAATTAAATGATTTAATTATCTTTTTTTTTGACAGATACACTTTTCTTGGTCTTTCTACAATTAAATCATTTGTAGGAAATTTTGAATTTATTGGAATTATTTTTCTATCAATATTATAATAATCAAAAATAAATTTAGCAAATTTAAATCTGCTAGTAATCCCTTTCGGAGATAAATTGTAAACTCCAGAAAAATTAGAACCTAATGAGTCATTAATGTATTTTTTACAAATTTCATTTACATTTTTAGCTAAAAAGTTTGAGGATGTTGGAGTTCCAAACTCATTATTTAAAACTCTTATTTCCTTCGTATTATTTTTTTGATCAATTATTTTATTTACAAAATTATTACCAAAATAAGAGTATACCCAACTTGTTCTGAGTATAATATGTTTACAATTAATCTGAGAAATAATTTTATCTCCTAAGTTTTTTGAAAAGCCATAGTACTGAAGAGGTTTTGTTTGATCATCTTCGTAATAAGCAAATTTTTTTTTTCCATCGTATACATAGTCAGTTGAAAAATGAATTAATAAAGAATTAATTTTTTTTAGTTTTTTTGATATAATACCTAAAGCATCAGCGTTAATTTTCTTTGCCTTCTTTTTTTCTTTTTCTGCTAAATTTACATTAGTATAAGCTGCAGCATTTATAAAGATTTGAGGTTGATGCATTTCAATAATTTTTGATATATTTGTCTTTTCCAAATTAAATTGTTCTTTGCTAAAAGTAATTAAATTATTTGCCGAAAAATATTTTTGTATACTTTTTCCAATCATACCATCTTTACCTACTAGCATAATCTTCATAAAATATTTAAGTTTTTAAATACCATTCAACTGTCTTTTTTAAATTAATATACATATTAGAATCTACTTTCCACTTAAGCTGTTTTTTAATCTTTGTGGAGTCAATAGAATATCTAACATCATGCCCTTTTCGATCTTCTACAAACTTAATTAATTTTATAAGGTCATTATATTTTTTTAAGTTATTAATTTCTGCATAAATTTTTATAATTAGCTTAACTAGATTTATATTTTGCATTTCATTATTACCGCCAATATTATAAGTGTTACCTATAACACCATTTTTAACAACTAATTTAATGGCTTCACAATGATCATTTACATAAAGCCAGTCTCTAATTTGTTTGCCATTACCATAAATAGGGATCCTTTTATTTGTTTTTAATTTTTCTATTATCAAAGGTATGAATTTCTCTTTGTTTTGATATTCTCCAAAATTATTAGAACAGTGCGTTATTATCGATTGAAATTTAAAAGTTTTATTAAAGGATCTTATTAAGTGGTCTCCAGCAGCTTTACTTGCAGAATAGGGATTATTTGGCTTGTATTGAGAATTTTCATCAAATGACTTTTCATTTTTGTTAAGTGATCCAAAAACTTCATCAGTAGAAATTTGAATAAATTTGTAATTTTTGTTTTTATAAAAATTCATTATTGTTTGTATAAAAATTAATAAAGAATCAACATTATTATCAAAAAAAATTTTAGGATTTTTAATTGAATTATCGACATGCGTCTCTGCAGCGAAATTTATAATAACCCTAGGTTTATGTACTTTCAATATTTGCAATATTATTTTCTTATTCTTAATATCTGCTTTATAAAATTTATAATTTTTGTTTTTGATTTTAGAAATTTCAATATTAGATGCGTAAGATAATTTATCTACATTTATAATTTTTTCCTCACTTGTAGAAAGCCAATTATTTATAAAATTAGACCCAATAAAGCCACATCCGCCTGCTAATAAAACTGTCATATTTAAAGAGAAAAGTCTGCCATGTTTTTTGGTAAAAAATTTTTTAAATCAATGATAACCTTATTTTTTTTACATAATTGATAAATTTTTTTACTTTTAAATACCTTAAATTCATTATGAGCTACAGCTAATATAACAACATCATATAATGTTGAAGTTTTCAATTTATCAAAAATTGTGATTTTTTTATATAAAGTTTTAACTTTCTTTATATCTATCAAAGGATCAAATATAGTAACATTTTTACTTTTTGAAACTAAATATTTATATAAATCATAAACTAGAGTGTTTCTAAAATCATTGCAGTTTTCTTTAAATGCAAAACCTAATATTAATATCTTTGATTTATTAATTTCAATAGATTTTTTTTTCATTAATTGAAATATTTTATTTTTTAAAAACAATGGCACAGAATTATTTATCTTTCTTCCACTTAAGATCATTTTGGGATCAATTTTTTTAGTTTTAGCTTTGTATGCTAAGTAATACGGATCGACACCTATACAATGGCCGCCTACAAGACCTGGTGAAAAGTCTAAAAAATTCCATTTAGTCTTGGCTGCTTTGAATACTTCATTTGAATTAATGTTTAATTTATTAAAAATCATTGAAAATTCATTCATTAGAGCAATGTTAACATCTCTTTGGATATTTTCTATTATTTTAGCTGACTCAGCTATTTTAATATTTGGTACTGGAATAACTTTTGCTTTGATAATTTTAGAATACAGATATTTAATTTTTTTTGTTGCAGACGAGCATGAACCAGCAACTAGCTTGTTAATGTTTGTTAATCGTTTTTTCTTATCTCCCGGATTAATTCTCTCAGGGCTATAACCACAATAAAAGAAATTTGTTTGTTTATGATAATTTTCTTTAGAACATTTGAGTTTAGATTTTTTTTCAAGAATTGGAATACAAATCTCTTCAGTAACTCCTGGGTAAACAGTAGACTCATATATAATTATATCTTTTGGTTTTAGATATTCAGCTACTAATTTAGTTGCATTAATCATGTTGTTTAAATCAGGTAACTTATTTTTTTTAACAGGCGTTGGCACTGAAATAATATATACGTTTGAATTTTTTAATGCATTTGAGTCATTTGTAAAAATAATTTTAGATAACTTTAAATCTTTTGAAGATATTTCATTTGTATAATCTATATTATTTTTAAGTGAATATATTCTTCTAAAATCATAATCATAACCTATAGTGTTAAAATATTTGGCAAATTCGATACTCAAAGGCAATCCAACATATCCTAAACCAATTACACAGATATTATAATTATTTGACATATTTAATTTTTTGTTCATCTTTATACATTAGAAAACCTAATGGAAGATAAAATATTATACTAATCCAATTTCCAAAAAAATTACCTGTTGGAATAAATGGTAGTAGATTTAAAAAACAAATTAATATTAAATTGAAATGATAGATTGATACCTTGTCTTTTTTTAATTTTTTATAAAAAGAAAGCGATAAGTAATAAAAACAGAAACAAAAACAGATACCTATTAATACAAATCCAATTAAACCTGTTTCTGCTAAAGCTTGAATATAAATGTTATGTGGAGATGTGCTACAGCTTGTATAATTTACACTATAGTTATTAACAGCATAACTTGGAAATTGACACAGATAACGGTACATTCTTGGCCCTGAACCAAAAAATAAATGATCTTTAAAGATATTTAATGCAGTTCTAATCATGCTATCATGCTCAGGTGAAATAAATATAAGTTTATTTTTTTTATTTATAAAAAATATTTTATCTAAATTTTCAGAATGGGCATAATTTAAAATATCAATATTAAGTAAAGAACTTATAGAATGAAAGTTTTTTATATTTTGATATGGTTGACTCTCATCCTGTAAATTAAAATTAATATATTTGTCTTGAATTGCTCTGTCGGTTGAGTCAATAAAACTCTGAATTTTAAATTTATTATATTTTTCAATTTTAAAATTAACGTATATTTGATGAATATCTCTTATATTAACATTAACATTTTCAATGAGATGATCTCCAATATTAAAATTATCTTTATTAAATGCATAAAGTAGATTATGCAAATTTATTAAATCTTTTTCATTTAGACAAGGTGAATGCGTATTAATGCAATTTTCTAAAACAGTATTAATTCTTAGGTCATCATATTTATTATTTGTATAATTTTCATTTTTATTAGAGATATATATATTTCTGGATCTAATTATTGGTGAATTAGTTAAAACGTGATCATTACTAGAACTCAAAAAAACTTGCGAATAAGAGAGATTTAAAATTCTTGTCCTCAATTCATTATTAATAAATAATACAGCTAAAAATATCAATAAGATTGCAAAAAAAGAAAATGTTATTTTTTTAATTTTTGATGAATATAAAAAAATTAAATATACAGCTGAAAAAATAATATTTATAAAAATTGATACACGTTCACCTGATAATAGAATTATAATAAAAAATAATAATAAAGAGAGAATATTTATTTGATCAAAATAATTCTTTTTAGAATACAAAACATATAATAAAGAAAAATAAATTGGTGTTAGTCTAGATAAATAACTTCCTAACTTTAGTTCCGAACCAAAAAAACCTGAGACTCTGTTATTAATTAATGGATTGCCTAATATATTTAAACCAAAATAAAATTGGTAAAAGCCATCTAAGATTATTAGAATTAATAGAATAGAAAAGAACCAAAAGAATAAACGAATAAAATTTTTATTTTCATTTATTAAATATACTATTGCAATAAAAAAGAAATAAAAACGCAAATAAAACAAAGATGAATGAAAAGATAAATTGGGACTGATTGATATAGAAGATGAAAGTAATATTATGATATTAAATATAAATATAATGGCACTAAGTTTTGTATAATGAAGCTTCCACTTTTTAAAAAAAAAGGTTACAAATATTGCATAGATTGCAAGTATAGAAATAGAAATATCTGCAATTGCAGGTCCAATTACCAAAAATAATGGCAATAAATATAAAATTAAACTAAAAAAATGTATATGTGTAAATTGCTTTGTAACTAATTTAAGCTGATTTATATACATACTTTTACGCTTTAATTAAAAATTATTTTTCAATATCCAAGTAGTATCATAATTAAATTGCTTATCATCTATTATAATATCATATTCTGGCTTTCCTAAAATTAATTTATGGAACTTTAAATTCCAGGATAAGCATTGATTGTATGTAAATTTATATCCTCTATCATAAACTTTTTCAATATTGCCATTTTCCTTGCCCATATATCTGGCTGTAAAAATAATAATGTAATATTTTTGATCGTATAAAAAATTTACTTTATTAATTGCTTCAATTATTGGTTTGGAATTATTATAATCCCCATTAATAGTTTGACAGAGTGTTCCATCTAAATCAAAACAGATTTTTTTTACATATTTCTTTGTAATCATTTTAATAATTCATGATTAAAAATATTATAATGATAGTTTTTGCCATAATTTTAAATATTTATTAAATATAATAGAATTTGAGAAATTTTCTATCACATGTATTCTTGCTTTTTTTCCTAAAGATCTTCTCAGATTAAGATTCACAATTAATTTTTCTAATTCAATTTGCATCATATCTCTATCCCTAAAAGGAATCAGTATACCAGTATAATTATTTTTTATTATATCATTGCATCCTGGAACATCATAAGTAATTATTGGTAATTCAAAACAAGATGCTTCAAGTAGAGCTCTCGGATTGCCTTCCCTAAAAGATGGAAAACAAATAATATCTGAATTTTCATAAACATTTTTCATATCCGAAACATTGTTTAACCAAACGATAATACCATCTTTTACATAATTGTTTATTAATTCAGAAGAAATTGCTGTTGGATTTTCTTTATCTATTCTGCCAGCAATAACAAAAATAACATTATATTTTTGTTTTGCTTTAATTGATTTTGCTAAATAAATGAAATCATCTATACCTTTATCATATATTAATCTTGCAGGAAGTAGGACTTGAATTTTATTTCTAACTTTCGTTTCACGTTTAACAAATATTTTGGGATCAATTCCAGAGCCTTGAATAATTTTTTTTTCTATATTAATATAATTAATATTATTAAAATCATTTAAATCATGATAATTTTGAAAAACCATGTAAGATTTTTTTAAACGAAAAAAAAACTTAATTGTAATTAAAATTAATTTTTGAATTATATATTTTTTTAAATTTGTGTTAGTAAAAACTGATCCAAGACCTGCAAACGCATATAAAAAAGAAATCTTTTTATTAAATTTAGATAATAAACCTGAATAAATAATAGGTTTTAATCCAACAGAATGAACTATATCAGGTTTTATTGTTTTAATTAATTTTCTAATTTTATTTAATGATATTATTTCTTTAAATAAGTTTTTAGATGATCTCTCAAAATCCCAATCTATTATATTTATTTCTTTATCAATTTCAAAAGTTTTAGGATTATTAACTTTAGTTAAAATATATATTCTAAAACCATTATTTCTAGCGAATAATGTTAACTCTCTTCTATGAGAAAGATAGTACCAATCTTCGGTTATTATAAATAATATACTTTTAATTTTAGACATTATTTTGAAGCCAAGATTGAAACATAAGAACTGTCCAAATTTTATTATTCCAGTTTCTATGACCATTCATATGATCGTCAAAAATAGATTTGATCTGTTTATGATTTAAATAGCCATACAAATCTAAATCATTTTTTTTGACTAGAGATAATGACCATTCTTTTAATTCATTTTTTAACCACAAATCTATAGGCATACCAAAACCAGATTTTGGCAAATTGAATAATTTATTTGGGAGATAACTACCTAGAACATCTCTAAGAATTTTTTTATTCTTTACGCCTAATTTATATTTAATTGGAATATTATAAGCAAAAGAAACTAATTTGTGATTTAAAAAGGGAGCCCTAGTCTCTAGTGAATTTGCCATTGAAGCTCGATCAACTTTAACTAAAATATCATCTGGTAAATAAGTTTGAGAATCATAATACATCATTTCGGCTATAAAATCATTTTCATTAACAAAGTTATACCTCTCATTTAATAATTCATTATTTTCATATTTGATAAAAGGTTTATCAATCTTATGCCAATGTGATATGTAAAAATCATAAAGATCATTAATATTATTTTTTTCAATAAGTCCTATAATCTTATAAATTTTATCACCTGGTAAAGTAATTTTCGGGAAAATATAAAATTTCATTAAAAAATATAGTAATTTATTCCATGTATTTGGAGATAAAATATTTAAAAATTTTATTAGAATTTTTCTAATGTGTGTTGGTATTATACGATTCATTTTTAATATTTTAGCTGAATTTAAATATCTATTATATCCTCCAAATAGCTCGTCTCCACCATCTCCTGATAAAGATACTTTAACTTTTTCTTTTGCAAATTTTGATACGAGATATGTAGGAACTTGCGAAGAGTCTGCAAATGGTTCATCATAAATGTTGGCTATATTAGGAATGATATCCTGCACATCTCTAGTACTTACGTATAATTCATTATGATTAGTTTTCAAATAAGATGCAATTTTTTTTGCATTTTTTGCTTCATCATATTCTTTTTCTGCAAAACCAATAGAAAAAGTATTTACTTTGCCAGGTGAAATTTTTTGCATCATTGAAACTATTAGTGATGAGTCAATTCCACTGGATAAAAATGCTCCTAATGGAACATCTGAAATTAACTGCTCATTTACTGAGTTAAATAGAAGATCTTCAGTTGTTTTTTTTGCCTGATTATAATTTAGATCAAAACCTTTATTTTTAAATATATTCCAATATCTTTTAACTAGGAAATTAGATGAATTAAAATTTTCATAATTTATTTCCAAATAATGTGCTGGCGGGAGTTTAAATACATCTTTATAAATTGAAAATGGAGAAGGTATATAACCAAATTTAAAATATTTAGAAATTGAATACTCATTTAATGATAAATTAATATCTTTATTAGCTTTTAAAGCTTTTAATTCTGAACTGAAAAAAAAAATATTATTATTAAATCCATAATACATTGGTTTTTCACCCATTCTATCTCTTATTAAAAATAATTTTTTTTCTTTTTTGTCTAATAATGAAATTGAAAACATTCCTGAAATATTTTTAAGTGTACTTTCAATTCCAAAATAATCAAATAATTCAATTAATGTTTCCGTATCACTAGTACTTTGCCATAGTATTTTTTTGTGTTTTTCTAAAAGTTTTCTTAAAATTAAGTGATTATAAATTTCTCCATTATACGATATAATATAACGTCCTGACTTAGCAATCATTGGTTGAGCGCCAGCTTGACTCACATCAATAATAGATAAACGCCTATGTGCTAAATATATTTTATCAATATAACAAATTGAACCTTCACTATCAGGACCTCTGTGAGTAAGACTTTTGGACATTTGTTTTAAAGTTGAGAAATTTTTTTTATTATCAATTTTATTAGTAATATAACCTACAACTCCACACATTTAGAAAATCTCAATTTATTTTATAAATAGATGTTATCATATATAAACAACTTAGAACAGTTTATTATAATTGACAATTTAGTACTCTCTTAAAATTTATAATTATTTAATTTAATATTTTTTAAACTCTTTTTTTTAAAGTTAAATATTTGTTTTTTAAAAGTTTATCTTCAATGCTCTCCATAAGGGCATGTCCTGCAGTTATATGGGATTCTTGAATTCTACCAGTAACATTAGAAGGCGGAATAAAAGATTTACATAGTTTAGATGCTTTGCCTCCATTTGATCCCAAAAACCCTAAACATATTATATTTTTCTTTTTAGCTGCTTTCAAAGCATTCAATATATTGGGTGAATTTCCAGAAGTTGAAATTACAAGCAAAACATCATTTTTCTTTCCTATAGACTCAATTATACGTTTGTAAATGTTATTAAACCCATAATCATTGCCACAAGCCGTGATAGTAGAAGTATCAAGTGCTAGAGCTAGAGCAGGTAAAGATTTTCTATTTTTATTGGGTCTTAATCTTATTAAAAGTTCAGCCGCTAAGTGTTGGGCATCGGCTGCAGAACCGCCATTACCACAGATAAGTAATTTTCCATCATTTTGAATTGACTTCACTATTGCATTACTCATTTCTTCTAAAATTAAATAAGATTTATGTTTTAAGATTTTTAATTTTAAATCTGCAGAATCTTCAAACAATTTCTTAATTTTTTTTATACTCATATAATTTTATTTTTCTTTTAAATTATAAATTATTTTTTTTAAATTTAAAAACAATTCTTAAAAAAATTTCAATAATTGAAAAACGTACAAAAAATTTAAACTTTAAAATCAAAGGATAATGTTTATGAGCTTTTAATAAATAATAATTGCTATAGTTATTTTTTGGTTTAATTATTTTTACTTTTAAGTTATGTTTTTTCAATAAATAAGGAAGAATCAGTTGATCTCTGTTTATTTTTAATCTTGTATAATCATTCCACCAGTTTTCCATTAATTTAATTATTTTTTCGTTATTATGATTTCTCACTAAAATTCTATTAACGGAAATACTTTCAATACTAGTTTTATCAAAAAATATGTAATTTGAATGTTTTACCAATAATTCACTATAAATCTTTTGATTGATATTTTTATTCCTATAATTTACTTTAATCTCATCTAAAAAAGTGTTCTTATTAGGATGCTCAAATAATACAAAATTATAATCTAACAAATATGAATATAATTTTAATGGATCGTAAATCAATAACACATTAGAATCAATGTAAATACTTTTATCATAATTTTTTAAATAAAGATGTGGTAACATTTTAACCTTTCGATTCAAAAATCTACCATTTCCAGACTCGTTAATAATAATGATTTCCCAATCTTTAGATTGTAAATTTGAATTATTGGTGAAGCAAATATATTTAATATTTTTATTTTTTATAACTGGTGATGATAACTTATCATAATCATCAAACAAAGCCGTATAAATTATAATTTTTTCAATATTCATTTATTGAAATTGTTAAATTAGTCTTATATCTTTTTTTTCTTTTATTCTGTCTCCAAAATTTATCAGGTATCATAAAATTATCTCCATATAATTCATTTAACAATATTTTTGTATTTTTAGATCCAATTAAGTTAAAACCGTTTAAAAATACTCTCCCTATATTAAATTTAGATATTTTATTTAAATATGGATATACAATAATATTATTGTTAATTTCTTCAATAGTACTAAGGCCACTATCACTTTCATTGTCATAAAAATAATAATTATTTTCATCCTCATAAATATAAAAAATATCTATTTCTAAATTCTGATATTTATATTTTTCAAGTGTTAATTGATTGGTTTCAATGATTTTGCAGTCAAGAATTTTCACAAAGTGATTTTGATTTAAAAATTTTGTTATCTCTTTGGTATTTTGATTATAAACAATTGCAAAATCTACATCATTATCATGCAAAATCACACCTCCCTCACGATAAATACCTAATAAAGTTCCAAAAAATGGAATTACTTCAATATTATTTTCATAAAATAATTTTATAATCGAATGTAAATAGTGGTTATAATTCTTATGAATAATTTTATTACTTCTCATAAAGGAAAAAATAAAGTTTAAATACAAAAGTATATTTAGTTTTGATAAAATTAATTTAATTTTTTTTTTCATTAAATAATTATGTCCTTACATAAATAACATATACTTTCAATTGATCGATATATTCATTTTTAAGATTTACATTAAAATTACATTCTGTTTTTAACTTATTCATAATTTCATTTACATAGGTTTGAGAATTAAAATCAATTTCTTTTAAAGAATTAATATTTGTAGAAAGATATGTTAATTCATTTGGTATCAAAATAATAAACTTATCTTTTACTTTATAAGAATCATAAGGTTTCAGGCATAATTCTTTATTTTGTAAAAAATATAAATTATTTCTAATAATTTTTTTGTGCACTTCAGGTAAAATATTTAAATTTAAAATCTTTTCTAAATATTTATATCCAAGTCTTTTTTCAATATTGGTATTAAAATGATTTATGTTAAAAATATCTATTTTAATTTTATTTTTGTTTAATTTGAATGGTAGATTAAAATGTTGATCATCATACATATTAATTCTATCTCCATATCTATAATCTGACCAAGATAAAAAATAGTCTTTTGATGCAAAATATGAAGATGGGTGAAAAGCTATATTATTATTATTTTCAGATTGATAATTTATATAATCTTCAAATGAATTGTTAATAAAATTAGAATAGGCATATAAATTATAATTATTAAATGCTTTCAAAAATGAAGAGGATAAAAATATTAAAAATATTAAAATCTGTAATCTAAATGATAATTTAAGCTTTTTTGTATTACATAATATAATAATCAAACATATAAGAGGGGCAAAATTTCTACTTCTTGATGAAGCAGCTTGTATTAAAAAATCATATTTAATAAAAGAAAATGCAAAGTTAAAAAAAAATAAAAAAATAAATAATATAGAAATATAAAAATAAAGCTCCATAAAAGAGCTATCTTTAAAAAGACTGAGTACAAGAATTGATAGTAAGTAAATGATTAGTAAAATAAAAATAATTATAAATGTTATTATGAAACTATTGTTAAATAAAAATAAGTATAACTTTTCAGCACTTACCCATTGCGTTATATAGATGGGCAACATAGGCAAGATTGGAAAAGCAAAAACAAAAAAAGATATGATGAAAGTTAAAAATATAATCGTAAATATTTTAAAATATAATATATTATTTTTAGAGCTAAAAAACTTAAACAATAATGTTAAAAAAAAGGGAAAAAAAAGTAGAATAAAAGTAAACTTTACTGAAACTCCTATTCCAAGAATTAATCCATAAAAAAAAGAATATTTTCTATAACTATCAAATAGCTTAATAGAGATAGAAACAAGTAAAGTGCCAATACCTATAAGAGATTCTTGTGGAGACAAAAAACCTACAAAATTAGAGATATTGGGAATTAAAAGCAAAAAACTGCAAAACAATAAAATAGAATCAATTTGATATTTTAAGATATATCTTAATGATAAAAAAATTATTATTAGATTAAAATATGTATAAAATGTTCTAAGATTTATAATTAACTTTTCTATATCACTTTCATTGCCAATTAATTTAATAAATATAGTGCCAATGTAAATAATAAAGGTATCTGGATGAAGAAAATCTACTACAAAACCATCAGAATAAAAACTAGATATATTTGCGATGAAATTTGCTTCAGCATCATACCATCTCGATAAAAAATAAGGTCTTGGAAAATATATTAAATATAAAATAGGCGTAATAAAAAATAAAATTAATTTAATATGATTAGAATATCGATTTTCTATCAACATTTTGAAATTAATTTAATATAAATAAAAATTTAAGATGCGTAATCGCCATCATAACTTATTAAAGATTTATCAATAATTTCTTTCGCATCCAATTCTAGTAAAAATTTAGTATCATCTTTTTTTACTCTTAATTCAATGGTGTACTCAACTATGTCATTGCTGATTGTTTTAGATTTAATTTTATACTTATCTAAAATATTATTAATTTTTTCAATAACAACATTCTCATCTTTAATATTATAATGAATAACGAGTAGGTATGGTGAATGATTTAATTTAAATGTCGATAAAATATAAATAATTATTCCTATGAATATTGATCCGCTAAAAGATAGTAAAAATTGTTGAGCACCATTAGCTATTCCAACAGATATAGCCCAAAACATAAAAACTATGTCCATAGGATCTTTAACAGCTGTCCGAAATCTTACTATTGATAAAGCACCAACCATGCCCAAGGAAAGTATTAAATTCGTGCTAATAGTCATGATAACTAAAGAAGTCACTAGAGAAATCATTACTAAAGATACATTAAAACTATGTATGTATAAAACACCTCTAAATATTTTTTTATAAATAAAGTAGATTCCTAAAGAAATAATAAAAGTAAATAAAAGGGAAGTTCCTATGTCTGCTATAGTTAAATTACCACCAGAATAAATATCCAATGAGCTTTGTTTTATTGTATCTTGAAATGTATTTAGCTGATCCATAAATATTATTGGTCCTCCCATGTCATAGTTTTAGTCATCTTTCTAGAAAAAACATATTTGGAAATGGCTTGATTTGAACTTGAAGATATTTGTAAAATTGATTTAATATAACTTGGAAGAAAATTTGAAAATTTTACCTCTAATATATAAAAATTTTCATCAATAGAACTCATAAGCGGGATTTTTTCGTTAAATATATCAAGGTTATAAAAACCATTTTTTAAAAATTTATCAAAAGTTATTCTGATTTTATTTATATTTAACATATATGCTTCGCGCACATAATCAACTATAACTTTTGGTCTATAAATTTTATTTTGTAAGTCAAAATAAAATTCATTAGCTAAATTATTTTTTAGTTTTCTTAGAAAATCATAATCATAATTCATAATTTTTTTAACATCATCAGTTTTTAATAAAATAGATTTTTTATTGATAAATTGACCTATTCTACTTTTTTTTTCTAATTTAATAACATTAGATGAAAGGTTATAAATTCTTATTCGGTATTTTTTTCTATTCATTATGCCTGATTGTTTTTCAAACAATGAGCTATCATATATATCATCAAAATAGAGACTACGAATATGGTAGTTACTCCCATTTAAAGAGTTTGTATCTAGTTTCATTAACATTTTAAGTTTACTTTTCAGAGTTAAGTACTCTCCATAATTTATAAAGTATTTTAATTCATGTCTAAACAAAGAGTTTTGAGAAACATTACTCATTTTCAGACCATTTAATGATAGATAATGATTTGAAGATTAAACTTAAATCATTAACGTCAATAAGAAAGCTTTCATCGACAATATTTTGGGATTTAAAAATTTTAGCTTGCGGTTCTTTTATTATTGATTGATCTATGATATTTTTATTATAAATATAAGCAACAGGATATTCAAACAACAATTTTTTTTGGTACATTTCTAAGTTTATTTCGTTATTTTTATATATATTAGAAAAAATATAACCTTGAGATGAATCTTTTAATGTAATTGCACTTCTATTATCATTAAATACATTACTACTAATAATAGCCGACGTATTCTCTCCTACTGACATAGCTTTATCTTTAAAATTTTCAAATGTGTTACTGTGAACAAAAATTTTAGAACCACTTAAGTCTAAACCATCACCGTTATTATTTTCTATACCTTTACCATTTACAAACTTGTTGTTTGAAAAGAAACCATGACAAAAATCGCAATCAATGGCATCTGCAAAATTAAATTTTAAAACATTGTTATTAATATTTACATTAGCATTTTTAATATTAAGTCCATCATCAGCTTTATTATCTTGAATGACACTAGATGAAATATGAACATTTTCATGGTGATAAAGAGAAAGAGCACCTGATAAATAAACTCCAAAAATACTATCTTCACTACCTCCACTTAAATTTAGACGAGTGATATCAACATTGGTTTTCCCATTACCAACTATTCCAAATACCCCAAAAGGTTTATCTAGTTTTTTGTTTTTAATTATTACAGGATCTTGTTTAGTGCCCTCGATTTCTAAATTTGCTCTTCCAATTATTGAAATATTTGGATGTATCTCCAAATGAGCTCCAGATTCGATTTTTATATCCACATCAAAAGGCAAAACAATATGTTCATCAATCTCATAATATCCTTTTTTGAATACTAATTTATTACTAGCAACCTTTATATTTGGATACTTTGTAGTTAATTGTGATATTTTTATATTTTTTTTAACTAAATTTGACTGTGATTTTGATGGAGTTCTCGTAATGATATAATAATTTTCTTTTTCAGAAACTAAATTATCTGAAACAAGATTTCTATAAGTAATTTTAAAATTTTTTTTATTAAAATCATTAAATAAATTATTATTTAAAAATTTAATTTTAAATTTATAAGTAGATTTTTTAATTTCTAAACTCTCATCAAGATCTAATGAAAAGAATTTTTGAGAAAAATATTTTTGAAAACTAGTGATTTCACTATATTCATTGTTAAGCTTATCATTTAAATCAATAATTTTTACCTTAGTGTTACCATTTAAAAAACCAAAATCTATATTTTCTAAACCAAGAGCTGAGTTAGAGTCTGGTGTAATTTCTAAAATTAATTCTTTTTCGTTTATAATATTTATAGACGTATAAACTCTTGAATAATTAAGATATTTATAAATAAATTCAAAATTTTGATTTAAGTTTTTTATGGATGACTCCATTTTATTAAGATACCATCTTGCAGGTTTATTATTCGTTTTATCAAATTTAATTAGAGGTTTTATATCTTCATACAACTTATAATAATAATTTTCCAAATTCACTCTTTGTGATAAGATTTTGTGGAGATATTTATTTCTTAAAAATCTAAAATTATTATCTCTATTTAATATTGGGAAAATCTTAATTTTATAATCATATCCAAACCAATCATTTAATTCTTTATCAAAAGTGTAAGAGTGATTGCTTTCTTGCAAAGGTAAAAGATAACCTTCCATCCTAAAAAAGGGGAAAAATTTTCCTGAAGTTGTATCAAATAATAATTTAAGATTATCTCCTGCTATTGCATGATCAGTCGCAAAAATTATTCTCATGGCTTCGAATAACGCGAATTTATCAATATCAATTAAATGTTCTAATTCTCTATAACTACTTGCAGATATTAATTCTTTAAATAACAAAATTTGTCCCAAATCTTTTCCCGAGATATTATCAAAATTTTGATTAGCTACTTCATGTGTAAATGGTGTGAGATGACCTGTATTATATTGATGTGTCCATTCATCTAGAGCCTTAATAACATCGACACCTGGGAGTTCATTTCTTTCTAAAGTTTCTTTACTTAAAGTTTCTTCAAAAAGATAGAGGCCTTGATCAATGCCATTAATCCTCAATCTAACTATTTCAGTACTTACATTAAAATAACCCATAACCTTTGATAAATAATAAGAGAATAAAGTTTGTATTGATTGTTCTTCTAAAATAATTAATTTAAACCTTCTTATATTTTTAAAAAACTTTTCTTTGCTTGTCTTGATAGAGTAAGATTTTTTGGGATTTATCCAATTATCATCTGCAACTCCGTGCAATTTAACTTTAACGTTATATTCTTCTCCATTATAGAAAAGTTTCGACTTAGTATCATCAATAAAGTCATTATCATATATACTGATGAATGGGCCTAGACTGTGAATATTGTTAGATTGATCTAAAGCTCTAGAGATCACATCATTAATATAGTTTATATTTTTTCTACTTAATTCTAAATCAAAAACAGGTAATTTATCATAATTAATTTGTTCTATTGGTTGAAATAATTTAGATGAGAATAAATTAATATTTTCAACAAATTTCATAATAGAATTTCTTTTATCTTTTACATTTAGAGCATTCTGAGTTCGTTCATCAAAAATATCGACGGCTTTGAACATAATTGTATCTGAATTATAAATAAAGAATAAAAATAAAATGGTAGATCCAATTATAATGAAATTGAATATTAAAATATAAAAAGAATAATTAATTTTGTAAATATAATTTAAAAATTTTTTTATTTTATTCATTAAGATTTATATTTATTGAGATTGTTAGATAAAGTTGCATAGTTTCCTTGCCCTGATTCACCAAGATATAAAATTTTGAAACTATTTTCTTTTCCTAACTGTAGTAACATATCTTTCCATTTTTTTTTACTAACTGGATGATCATGAGTAGCAGCATAGGAGTCAAAAGTATCCATTATTGACCAATCTAGGGCAAGATCTTTACTTATTTTATTTGATAGATGAAGATTTATACCATAGACACTATTTGGTGATCTATTGATGATATATTTAATTACTCTAAGAATTCCTTTTTTATTATGAGTTTTCGAGAGTATCCAAAATTGAATAGGAAACACAATTTTTACAAATCTACTTATTATAGCTAATTTTTTTTGTTGAGATATTTTGAAAAGTAAAAATAAAGGCCTAATAAAATATATCCATGGATTATAAAATTTTAATGCATTAGAGTATATATCTATTGCCAATAATCCTGAAGGTGATGGAAATTTTAGAAGTGCCTTGATTGCTTTTTGATTGTTTCCGGTATGCTGAATTACACCAAAGCAAATCACTATATCAAATGATTTTTGTAAAATAGGAAGATTAAATAAATCAGCTTGTAAAAAAATTACATTTTCAAATTTATCATTATTATTTTTATTTGCATTAACAGCAGTGCTATAATCTACTGTTATAATTCTTGCTCCATATTTCAAAAAAATTTCAGTAAAACGACCATTGCCTGATCCTACTTCTAAAATAGTTTTATTTTTAAAATCATTTGGCTTTAATTTGGTTTGAATTAAAAGTCTTTTTTCAGACTCATCAGTTCCATTATATGAATCCAGTTGAACCTTTGAAAATTTATTCCATTGAAGTCCCCAATTTTCATGATATTTACCATCAACAAATCTAACTACATCTTTTTTATTTTGAGAAAAATCACAAGATGGGCATGAGATAAAATTATCTTTGGTTTGTAGAAAATTAGAGCAATTTGGACACTTAATTAAATTAGCTAAATCTTTATTCATAATATTACAATTTAACAAATTTTTCTAAATTATGTCTATTATCATATAAATCTTGTTTGGAAAAATTAGATTTTAATTCACCATCTTTAATTAAATACACATTATTACAATCTAACAAGATATCTAATCTGTGGGCAATTATAATGATAGTGATATTTTTATCTAATTCGTATATGGATCTAATAATTTTTTCTTGCGTTTGACTATCTAATGATGAAGTTCCCTCATCAAATATTAATAACTTCGGTTTATGATAAAGCGCCCTAGCAATACCAATTCTTTGTCTTTCCCCGCCTGACATTTTGATACCATTTTCACCAATTACAGTATTTTCTTTAGAATATTGTTTGTTAACATATTCCCTAAGCTGTGATTTGTCTATTGCATAGTTTAATTGATCTTTGTTTATTTCATTTTCATTAATACCATATGCAATATTTTTTCTAATTGTATCGTCCAACAAATAAATATTTTGAGGCACATATCCTATTAAATTCTGCCAATTTTTTAAATTAGAGTTGATGTCGACTCCATCTACTAATAATTTACCTGATGTAGGTTTAAGAAGGCCTATAAGAATATCAATGATTGTTGTTTTGCCAGAACCACTTTTACCAATTAATCCAACTCTTTCTCCTTTATTTATTAAAAGTGATAAATTGCTTATTGATCTAACTGGACTTTGTGAGTAATTAAAACTTATTCTCTCAAATTTTATAAATTCTTCAAATTTGAATATTTGTTTTTTATCAAAAATATTAGTAGAAGAAATAATTTTATACTTTGTATTCAAATTGAATATTTCTTTTGAGACTACGTCAAGAGATGCTGAATAATATGCTATATTATTATAAGAACTTAAGATTCTATTAAAACTGGGCATAAGCCTAAAAGCTGCTAATGCAAAAAAAGATAGTATTGGTAATTTTGTAATTAAACTTTCTGAGTCTCTTAAAAAAAATAAAGCAGAGAATACTAATACAATAATAACTAACACTTCGGTAAAATATCTAGGCCATTGAGTTAAATTTTTGTTAAATGCTGAGTTGTTAGAAAAAACAGACAAATGAATTTTAAATTGATTTAAAAAATAATCTTCTTTGTTTGTTACTTTAGTTAATTTTATGGATCCTAAAGATTGATTAACATTTTTAATCATTTCTCCAAAATGAAATTGTGAAGAAGCTCCGAGCTTTAGAATTTTCAACTTAATAAATTTAGAAATTAAAAAAAAAAGAATACTAAAAAAGAATATTAAGTATAAAGTATAATATGGTTGAATAAGTAATAATACGATTACAATTGATATAACAACAATTAATTCAGAAACTAACATTATTGAAGGGATTAAAATATTTGTTACTAGCAGAAAAACTTCATTATTTATATTTCTTTGTAAAATAGATGAATTTGACTTTAAGTGAAAATCATAATTGCTTGTTAAATATTTGTTAAATATTTGAGAGCCTATATTTTGATATTTATTATAAATAAATTTGTGAGCAATATAATTAACTATTAGAAGATAGATATTTTTTAATATAAATATTGTACATAGAATAATACCAAAATAAAAAATTAAATAATTTAAATCCTTATAAATCAAATTTGAAAAAACAAGACTAATATACTTATTTGATAAAAAATCAGTGTTATTTAGAAGCAAAGAAGTAAAAGGTACAATAAAAGCAATACTAATAATCTCTAATAAAGCACCAAAAGAGATAAAAAATAAGAGAAAAAAAATTATTATTTTTTCTTTTTGTGAAAATAAATTAATTATTTTTAAAAACACTTTTATTTATGCAATATTGGTTATTAAAGAGATTTAGAATTACCACACACTTCTTCCTCCATCCATAACTATATTTTGTCCATTCAAGTATGAAGAAGAGTCTGAACATAAAAATTGAATAGCTCCATGATATTCATCTTTTTTTGCCATTCTGCCTGCAGGTATCAATTTACTTAATCGTTTCTTGAAAATTATATTTTGATTATTTTCCACTCCACCAGGGGATAAACAATTACACCTAACATTTTTATCAGCCCAATAAGTTGAGACATATCTTGTTAAACCGACCAATCCAGACTTAATAATAGAATATGAAACAGGTTTCACTGGTTGATTATTAGCCTTAATTCCTTTTTTGGTATACAATCTTTGATCTGGAGAAATAACTGATAAATCGGATGAAATATTAAGTATAACTCCTCTATTTTTTTTAGCCATTATAGTCCCGAATTTAATTGAACAAAGCAAAGCTCCAAGTAAACCAATTTTACATTCTTTTAAAAAATCTTTAGTGTTAAAATGCTCTAATCTTGTAAATTTTTCTGTATTTTTTTCTACTTTAGGATTTAAAGCTGCATTGTTTATTAAAACTGATACAAAAATATTTTTTTTATTAATTTTTTGAACAACATTTTCAATTGAATTTTCATCAGATACATCCATTTTTAAAAGTATAATTTTGTTTTTGTTTGCGTTCTTTTTAATTATGTTTTGAGAATTTTTTTTTAGTTTTGCATAATTCAAATCTGTTAAAATTAAATTTGCACCTATATTAAGTAATGCTAAAGCATGTTCATTACCAAGAAGACCTGCTGCTCCTGTAATAAGGCAATATTGATTAGTTAAATCAAATTTTTTCATATTTTTAAATTTTATAGTTTAATTTTGCAGATTTATCTAAAAAAAAACAATTATAACTAATATTTTCAAGATTTCTATAATCTAAATTATTAAAATTTTTAATAAAGTTACTATTTTGAATGAAGAATAACTTTTCATTATGAATAAATTTTTTTATTGTTTTAGAAGTACCGTTTAGTTTTATTATTTTAAGAGTTTGATTATTTAAATCATATTGTATTTCACCCTTGTCACCTTGAATAAACAAATTTCTTTTGTTTTGATTTGACAAAAATGAAAGTGAAAAACTAACCTCAATATTTTTATATAAAGCAAAAATATTAATTGTATCTTCCACATCAATCTTTAAATTTGAAATTTTCTTCTTTCTATAAAATATTTTTTTTGGTTTACCAAATATCCAGTTAGCCAAATCTATTTCGTGTATTTCAGTATTTAATACACCTCCACCTAATTTTTTATTTAACGCATATAAATCCATATAATCTTCATAAGGGTGCCATTTTCTAACGTCAGATAAAGTTTGAAAATTTACTGATATTATGTTCCCAATTTCTTTTGTATTTATCAGATTAATTATATTATTAACTAGTGGATGATATCTTCTTTGATAGGAAGTAAAAAAAGAAAGCTTGTTTTTTTTTAATAATTTTTTTAAATTTTGTATTTCATTGATTTTAAGACAACAAGGTTTTTCAACTATTATTGAAGACTTATTTTTTATAGCCATTATACAATCTTTATAATGATTTGAAGTTGGAGTTGAAATTACAGTTAGCTCAGGTTTTAAAGAATATGCTTGCGCTAAATTATTATAAATATCGATATTGTATTTGTCTTCAATAGTATTATTGTAATCAACTTCAAAATTTTCTTTTAAAAGTGGAGTTTTATTTTTTTTTCTGTATGCAAGAAATTTAGAATTAGGTAAAATTTTCCTTAAAACTCTTAGATGTCTTTGACCTGCACCACCTAAACCAATAAATAATACACTGCTTATTTTCCTTCTTTTTTTCAAAACAAACTCATATATTTTTTATTAATAAAATCTTTGTTTTCTATTGCAGTTTTAATTGGGTCTTTACCCCTAGTTGTTTCAAAAACAAAAGGCCCTTTATAATTAATTTTTTTTAAAGATTTTAATACTGAATCAAAATCTACTAAACCAGTTGTTAGCATTACATTTTGTCCAAGCTTATCTTTATCTTTAACGTGTACATGAAAAATAAAATCTTTTAATTTAAAAATATCTTCATTTAAATCTTCTGATAAAAGAACCCTATTGCCAGTATCGAATACACATTTTAAATTATCACTCTTTGCGAGATTTAATAAATTTAATAAATTATTTGCATCCAAAAGAGTTTCAATACAAAAAATGATATTAGGAAACTTATTAGACAATTCCAATAAAAATTTTGAATAAAAATCTAAATTATTTTCATTTAATTCATTATGCTCTAAAAAAGGTAAAATAACTACTTTGAAATTATTGTTCATTGATAATTTAATAAATTTATCAATATACTTATTTACTTCATGCATATAATCTTTTTCAATTTTATTATTAATAATGTAATCTAAGCAAATAGAATATTTATTTAATTTGTTCTGCACTAAGAGATTATTAATTTCATTATTTCCCGTAATAGACCAAAAAGGATTTTTAGGATTATGTTCTCTTTCAATCAAAAACTCTATAAAGTCATACCCAATTTTTTTAGCTTGACTAAATTCTTTTTGCCAATTTTCTTGAGGAAATTGCTGTAATTGATCAGAGTAACTAAGTCTGCCCTGAACTATACCAAAAGAAATTTTATTATTATTTAACATTCTCTATTTGAGCAATTAATTTTTTTAAAATCATAGATTTATTTTTAGCATCCTTGAGTGATCTGTAATTTGTTTTAAATTGCATGATTTGTTTTTGAATTTTTTCAGCTACAGGTGTTTTTATTTTTTTCTTATATTTTGTTTTGATGAAGAAATTACGAAGCGATGGTTCTTGATGTGGACAAACACATGCTCCATAGAAACCATCACCACCATTATTTTTATACATTTTATAAAATTTTTTCCAAGAAATACCTTTTTTTGAGTCTCCAAAATATTTTACTGCAAAAGTATAATGGGTGTGTGTGAAATTTTTTGGAATTTTTTGCTCAATAATCCAATTGCAATTTTTTATAGCATCTCGAAAGTACCTAGCGACTTCTTGCCTTCTTTTTATAATATTTTTAAAATTCTCTAATTGACCAAGACAAACTGCAGCAACTATTTGAGGCATTCTATAATTTAATCCTATTGTATCAAATCTCTCATAGTTTGGATCTTGAACCATTTCGATGGATAAAGATGTTCTTCCACCAGTTGCTGTCATATTCTTATATCCAATACCTGCAAATTTTCTAATTTTTTCAGCTAATATTTTATTATTTGTTGTGATAATACCTCCTTCGGTAGCTCCACTAAGATGTTTTTTATTTTCAAAACTCCAAATACCTATGTCACCAAGTGTGCCTGATATTGAGTTATTTATCTTTCCATAGAAATCTTGAGCATTATCTTCAATTATTATAAAATTATGCTTTTTAGCAAGTTTGATTATTGGCTTTATATCTACCGGTAATCCTTGGAGAGAGACAAGCATTACAGCTTTGGTTCTTTTAGTTATTTTTTTTTTAATTGTATCTGCTGTAATTAAAAAAGTATCTGGATCAACATCTGCAAAAATGGGAGTGGCATTCAAATGAATTACAGAATATGCATCCATAACGACTGTAAGAGCGGGTATAATTACTTCATCATTTTTTTTTAAATTTAAAGATGCTAAACTGGCATGAAGGCCTGATGTGCCTGAATTACAAGCTATTGCATATCTTGTTTTAAAAATTTTACGAAACTTGTTTTCTAGTTTTTGAACATAGTTTTTGTCAGTTTTTGAATTAGTATTTAATACATCTAATACGTAGTGTTTTTCATTATTAGGAAACTTTCCTAGAGAATTACCAATTTTTTTCTTCATAATTTTCTTTTAATAATAAAAACTCTTTTACTAATATAATGTAAACTAAATTTTACATTAAAATCTTCTTCAATTTTTTTTAATATATTTTTTAGTTTAGATTTATTAAAACCTGGAAAAGACCTCACATCTGCTTTAAATTTTCTTTGCTTATTTTTAAAAAAAATAATTCTTATTGGAATCTTAAGATTGAAAATTATATAATTAATAAATTCTATAAAGTAAATGAAGATTAAGTTAATTAACTTAGAATTTTTAGATTTTTTAGTTTTATAATCAATCATTTGATTGATTTTATCAATCATTTTATTGTGATTACTATCGTGAAGATTGTCAAAAACGTTTAAATCAAAATCAGTAAGACTGTTTGTTTGAGAATAATTCTTTTTTTCAAATATTTGTTTTATCTCATAGTTAACTTCTTCATTTGTTGCACATTTTTTTCCAATTTTTTCCACTATTAAACTGTCATAATTCTCGTTTGGGCTTGTTTGAAAGTTTATAACTGGTTTTTTAGCTAAAAAACCTTCTATACCAGTTGTACTACCATTATGGATAATTAGTTTTGAAGCTAAAATCCATGAGAAAGAACTTCCTTCAGTTATTATTTTTACATTTGTCAAATTAAGTAAAGCACTTTTGTAAAAATTTCTATCTTCTGCCACATGATGTCTAATTATAAATAGTTTATTTGGATTTTTTTTTGATAAATAGTGTATTAATTTTACAAAACTTCCTAATTTAACAAGTTGTTCGTTCCACTCTTCAACTAACCTTAATGTTTTTCTTTCGTTTACACCATATCCATTTCTTTTTGAAAAAGTGTCCTTGTATCCATAAGGACTAATTGCAAAGCCAAAAGTGGTACATATTAGTATAAAATCTCCATATTGTTTTTTTAAGCTAGAAACATCTTTACTATAAAACTTATTAAAACCTGGCTTTATTAATTCAAACCTAAAATGGCCAGTTTTAAAAATAGGTATTTCGTGATTTAATTCTTTTTTTTTTAAATCAAAATGATTTTTTTGAAATTGACCCCAGGTAAAAATAGCATCATCTTTTTTCATATAAGAAATATCTAGTCTTGTATCTATAAACGAAATTATATCTTTCTCTAAACCCTGGTATACCCCACCCTCTTCATCTAAATGAGCAATAGAAAAATTATTTTGTTTTGCAATGTCGTATAGTTTTTTTTTTAATGGATTCATTATATTTTTTCCAAAGTAAATGCCATTTTTGGAAAATGAAATATATTTATCTATTAAATCATGTTGTGCAAATACTATTGAATTTCCATTTAAGTCTAACATGCTTGATATTACAAGTTTGTAATCTAATTCTCTATTTATTGTTTCAATTGGAAAATATATATTTATCTTCATTTAAACTTAGTTATCTTCAGAAGAATTAAACACATAAGGTGTGGGCTGGTTTTTATTTAAAGTAGCACATTCTTTTGAAAATTTTCTTATTTGCTCAAAAATATCTAAGCCAACATTTTTACTCCATTGGTCATGAATTTTTTTGGTAATTTGTCCCATTTTTCCATTACCTAATTTAATATGATTAAATCTAGTAACTGGTAAAAGGCAAAAAGGAGTTGCAGTCATAAAACTTTCATCAGCTGTTATTGCTTCATAAGTACCAAAGTTTTTTTCCACACATTTGATTCCTAATTGGTTACAAACTTCAAATATATAATTTCTACTTATACCTACAAGAATATTTCTTGCTTCTGGGGTAAAAACTACACCATCTTTTACAAAAAATATATTATCTCCAGAGCCCTCAGCCACAAAGCCTTGATCATCTAAAAGCAAAGCCCAGTTATTTTTTCCTTTAAAAAAAGATGCTTCAATATTAGCCATTTGATAAAATAATCTACTTCTATTTTTAATCTTCGGCTCCATCATATGGGCAGGTATAGCTCTTTGACTTGTAACCACTGCATTAATTCCTTCATCAATGAGTGCATCCATTCCTGCAACAGTCCATTTAAGTGGAAAATCTGCTACAACAACAGTAGGTTCAAGCTTATTATCAAAAATTGGAGCATATATTCCTAAAGGACCTCTGCTTACATTAATAAGTAAGCGATGCTCATCAGTATCATTAAAATGAGACTTATTCATTTCTATAGTTTGAAAACATATTTGTTCCATTTCATCAATTGATTGCTTTATGGGAATATGGAGTATCTTGAGCCCGTTATACATTCTTTCTAAATGTTTTCTTAATAAAAACTGCTCTTGATTAAATGACCTTGTCATTTCAAAAACCATATCACCAAACATCAAAGCTGAGTCATAAATTGATATTTTGGCATCAATCTCATCGACATAATTGCCATTTAAATATACTACTCTTCCACTTTTCATATCTCGTATTCCTCTTGTTTAAATGTTTTATAATCATTTAATAGATATTTATTAAAAACCAACTCTACGAAATCCCAATCATCTTTTTCATCAATTTCAAATGATTGCCAAAACTTATTAGGAAATATACCTATATTTCCACCAAAACGATTATTTTCTCTCAAAAATATTTCTTGTTTGAACATATAAATAGCTCCATTTTCAACATAATCAGGTTGTCTCTCCTGTCTTGGTCCTTGATTTTTATAATCGTAATTAACACTAATTAGTTTACCTTCTTTATTTTTTTTCCAAATCAGAAAATCACTTAATGCTGCTCCTGAAAAACATGAGTCTAAATTATGTTTTCTAAAATATTCTATTGACTGACTTAAATCCAAAGGCTTTCTTAAAGGGGCGGTTGGTTCCAACATAATGATTATCTCATATTTTTCATTTAAATGTTGTAATGCGTGAAGGATTGCTTCTTCAGATTTTGAAGTATCTCCAGATATAGAATCAGGTCTTTTAATAGTTTTTGCACCATATTTTTTTGCAATTTCAAGAATTTTATACGAGTCAGAAGACACGTAAACTTCATCAATATTAGGGGTTATTTTTGATTGCATAATGGACCAAGCAACTAATGGATGTCCACAAAAATCTAGTATATTTTTATTAGGTATCCCTTTGGAGCCACCTCTGGCTAAAATTATTGCTAAAACTTTATTCATAATTTATATGCCCTTAGTTGTCCAACCACCATCAACTAATAAATCAGTTCCAGTAATATAGCTAGAGGCTTCAGATAATAAAAAAATTGTAGGACCAAGCATTTCATTAGGGTTAGCCCATCTATTAAGTATAGTACGTTCAGATCTAATCTTCTTTTGGTCTTTATCTTTCCAACTTTTTTTGTTCATAGGTGTAATTGTATAACCAGGAACAATATTATTTACTCTAATATTATATTTGCCCCATTCTACAGCCAGTGATTTAGTGAGAACCTTTAATCCACCTTTACTTGCTCCATATGCTGGATTATTTGCAAACCCTTCTTCAGCTCCAATACTAGTAAAATTAACTATACTTCCTTTGATTTTATTTTTAATCATTTTCTTTGCAACAAACTGAGATAAAAAAAAGACTGATTTTAAATTGATATTTAGCGTAGAATTCCAAGAATGATAATCATAACTTACTGCTGAACTAGAAAAAGTAACACCGGCACAATTTACAAGACCATTTGGAACATTATTATTATTTACATTGTTGTTAAGAACTTCATAAATTTGCTCAGACTCCGACAAATCACATTTAATAAAATTATATTTTTTTTTTATTCTTAAATCTGGTTTTTTTTTATCAATAATTGTAACTTTTGAATTATGTTTTAAAAGACCAATACTAATAGCTTTACCTATTCCACTTGCTCCACCAGTAATCCAAATATTTTGGTTTTTAATGTCAAACAACATTAATGTTATAAAATATGATTTCTTAATTTTTCAGCAACAGTTTTTTCTTCATCTAATATAACTTTATTTCCGTTACCTATCGCCTTTTCTAACTGTCTTACTGTAGTTACTAAATTCTTAAAACCATGAGGCTCAATAGAAGCAGATTGATCAGATCCGTACATAGATCTATCAAGCGTAATGTGTCTTTCCAAAGAAGTTATTCCAAAAGAAACAGCAGCAAAAGAGACTGCAAGACCAACTTCATGTCCGCTATAACCTACATTGCAATTATACCTTTGTTGTAATGTGTTAATCATTTTTAAATTTGCGTGCTCAACTTTCATAGGATAAGTTGAAACAGTGTGCATTAATTCAAAAGGGCAATTATTATGTTCAAAAATATCAATTGCTTTTTTTATCTGATCATAGTCTGACATTCCCGTTGATATAAATGTGTGTTTTTTTTCTTTAGAAACATACTCAAGAAGAGGTTCATAAATCATCATTGCTGAAGCAATTTTATTATATTTTAAATCATATTTTGATAGAAATTTTTGACTCTCCAAATCCCATGCGGAAGCATACCATTCGATACCTACTTTCTCACAATATTTATTTATTTCATCATATTCTTCTGCGCCAAACTCCAAACCTTCTTTTTGCTCTCTTTGAGTAGTCCCCCAAGGACTCTCTCTAGATGATTCTAGAACTTCTTTGGTATAAACTAGATCAATAGTTCTTTTTTGAAATTTAACGGCATCACATCCAGCTTCTTTTGCAGCATCAATTAGTTTTTTACATATGTCCATATCACCATTGTGATTAATGCCTATTTCTGCCGCTATAAATATCGTCATGAATTGTGCTTTTATAGAATTATTTTAAAAATGTATATCATATATTTTTTTTATATATAAATTTAAAATAACTTATTTTTATATTTTTTTGTAATCTTTTAGCTTTAAACCATTTGGACCGTATACAGCTTTTGTGGTCATTGAATTTTCAATCATTTTTTGAGTGCTAAAAAAACGATGGCCTAGAGATATTTTTTTAGTTATGTTTTTTTTATCTTTGTTGAGAACACATTCAATACAAAGAAGACCACCTTTAGCTGCGACATATATAGATTTTGAATTTTTTCTTAAAACTAATCCATGATGAAAGG
>CACIRR010000012.1 GCA_902589095.1 uncultured Alphaproteobacteria bacterium
GCATGAATACATGCTAGTGCTAAATTAGTTCTTAATTCTAAATTATGTAAATCATCTACTAACATCGGTAAGTTTTCTAGAACTAATTTTGCCCCTTGAATCCCGTGGTATGCAGATATAGGGTTAGCATTAATATTCCATATACTTTCCATTGAATGGGAAAGTGCGTCTAGCCCAGTTGATATTGTCAGTTGTTTTGGTTTATTTAATAGTAATGTTGGATCAATTATTGCTTTTTTAGGATATAATTTTGTGTGAGAAAGAGAGAATTTTTTATTACTTTCTTTATCCCATATTGTTGCCCAACAAGTTAATTCACTAGAAGAACCTGATGTTGTGGGTACAGCTATTAAATCAATAGGATCATTAATTAATGGTGTTTTATTTCCTTTAATAAAGTCAGTTAAAAGTTTTTTATTGTCTTTAAATGCAGCAATAACTTTTGCTGAATCCATCACTGACCCTCCGCCAATTGCTAAAATAAAATCAATTTCATAAAAATTTATTTTAGATAAAAAATCCATTAATGAAATTAAATCTGCATAATCTGGATTAGGATTTATTTTACTATAGGTTAATTGTGGTGGATTGATTGAATTTAATATTTCATTTAAATATTTTTTAAAGATAAAATCTGAAGTTATAAGAATGTATTTTTTGTTCTCTATTATATTATGAATTTCATTTATTTTTTTTTCACCAAAAATAATATTTACAGGATTGTTGTATTGCCACATAAATTTATAAACTTACCAAGGTAAAGAAAAGGTTTTTACATTAGTAAAACTTTTCATTGCTTCAATAACACCTTCTTTATATCCTAAACCAGAATCCTTTATGCCACCAAATGGGGACATCTCTATTCGGTAACCTGGTACTTCCCAGATATTTACAGTACCAACATTTAAATCCTGTATATAATGTTTCGCTCTATTAAAATTGTTAGTACAAACACCAGAGGATAATCCAAAAGCAGTAGAATTAGAAATTTTAATCACTTCATCATCAGTATCTGGGACTCTGATAATTGGTATTACAGGTCCAAAAGTCTCTTCCCTCACAAGTTCACTTTTGTAATCAACATGATCTACAACTATAGGAGGGAGCAATGCTCCATTTCTACCAGGATGATATAAAACTTTAGCGCCTTGTTCCTCTGCCATTGATACCCTTTTATCAAAAAGCTCTGCAGCTTCTGCATTAACAACAGTTCCTAAACCTGTTTGCATATCCATGGGATCGCCATACTTTATTTTTTTTGCTCTCTCCAATGCCATTTCAACAAATTTATCAGCAACTTTCTCTTGGCACAAAATTCTCTTCACAGCTGTACAACGCTGTCCTGAATTTTTAGTTGCACCAGTTACAGCGAGCTCAACTGCTTTTTTTAGATCATCATCATTTAGGTCATTTAAAACAATTAAAGGATCATTTCCGCCTAACTCTAAAACAGTTCGCTTGTAACCAGCTTGTTCCGCAATATATTTACCAACACCAACACTACCCGTAAACGTAATAAGATCTATGTTGGGATTTTTGATCATTTCTAATCCAATATCTTCAGGCCAACCTGTAACAACAGAAAACATTTCTGGGGGAAGACCAGCTTCGTATAAAACATCTGCTAAAATCATCGCTGTCATAGGTGTTAGCTCAGTTTGTTTACAAACGGTACAATTGTTTGTTGCAATTGATGGGGCAATTTTGTGCGCAACCATATTAAGAGGATGATTGAATGGAGTAATTGCTGAAATTGCTGTTAACGGTTCTCTTATTGTAAATATTTTTCTAGCCTTTCCGTGAGGTGTTAAATCGCAGGAAAAAATTTCACCATCATCTAAAATACAAAGTTGAGCAGTAAGGGAAAAAACATCAAAAGCTCTTCCCACTTCATAAAGTGAATCTTGTTTGGAAATACCAAGCTCATAAGTAATAACATCCGATATTTCGTCTTTTCTTTTTACTAATTCTTCAGCAGTCTTTTGAAGTATTTGTTGACGTTCGTATCTTGTAAGTTTTGGTTTAAAATTAGCCGCTATGTCAAGAGCTTGCCTAGCATGCTCTGCAGTTCCTGCAGGCACAGTTCCAATTATTTCATTTGTATAAGGGTAATGGACATCAATATTTTTTTCAGCATCAACTTTTTTTCCAGCAATACGCATTGATTGATGATCAATTTTTTTTGTCATTACATCGATCCTGATATGGCATGATAAAAGGCATCATAATTATTTAGTTTAATATTAGCATCATTTAAATTAATTTTTTTATTAGAAATAAATGGAACTTCTCTCTCGTGAAGACCTCCATGGGAGCGAAGAGGTTCTTTTAATTTACTCAGATCGTGGGCTTTTTCTGCAGATCCTATTGTAGAGTTTTGTGAAGACATACAAATGATATCCCCCATTCTATCTGTTGGTAAATCATACTGGGCGCATCCCTCTTTATTAGTAAGCACCACCTCAATATCTTCTATTTTATTTATTTCTTCAATCGCATCATTGATTTTAGATTTATCACTTAAATAAACTGTCGCAAAAGAACCAAGAGCACCGTGATGAACTACATATGGATCAGTTATGGGAAGAATAACTTTAGAAATATTCTTACCTAATGTTTCATCGAGTATATCCTGAAGAAAGATTGCATTTGGTGAGCCATCAGATCTAGATTTTGGTTGCATGCCATGATCGGCTGTTACAATAATTGAATTATTATTAACATTTAATTGTCCTATGTATCGATCGAACATAGCGTAAAAGGCATTTGCTACTTCATCGCCAGGGGCATATTTATGTTGGATGAAATCTGTTGTCGATAAATACATAATATCAGGATTAAACTCGTTTAATATTTTTACACCAGCTGCCATTACAAATTCTGATAAGCCTTGTGAATAAACATTTGGTACTTCCATGCCTAACCATTTATTTACTTCCTCTATTCCGTTTTCACTTAAATTAGCTTGATCCGACTTTTCAGAAGAAAAACAAATAGCTCTAGACTCATTAAATTTTAATCCATGGGATAAAAGTTTTCTCAGCTTATCTTTTGCAGTTACAATAGCAATTTTAGCACCTTGCTCATAATATTTTTGAAAAATTGTAGGGGCTCTTAAAAATTGAGGGTCGTTCATCATAACTTCTTCACCTGTTGAAGGAGTGTAAAAAAAATTTCCACAAATGCCGTGAACAGAGCTGGGTCTTCCAGTGACGATAGATATATTATTAGGGTTCGTAAAACTAGGGATGGCACTGTTTACCAATAAGTCTTCTCCGTTTTTTTTAAATGAATCAATATTAGGAGTGAGGTTTAACTTTGAAGCTTCTTCAAAATATTCTTTTTGACTTCCATCTAAACAAATAACGATTGCAGTTGATGACGGCATACCTGGGTATTGTCGCTCATTAATTTCTATTGGTGATGACATGATATAAATTTTTTAATAATCTTAGAAGTGGTATCTATAATGAATTAGATGTAAAACCAACAAGATTTGTCTTTAAACATTGTATTTTTTATTATTTTATTAGCGGCACTATGCCATGCAAGTTGGAGCGCTATTGTAAAAAATAGTAATAATGGTCTTGCAATGTTGGCCATTACTTCGCTGATAGAAATAGTAGTTTTTCTCCCCTTGATTTTTACAGTACCTCTTCCGTCCCTAAATATTTGGTACTTTATTATTGCAACTACTATATTGCATGGTTTTTATCGATATAGTGTTGTTATATCGTATCAATACGGTGATCTTTCTTTTGTCTATCCCATAGCAAGGGGAGGGTCATGTCTTATTATTGGGCTCGTCACTCTATTATTTATTCAGAACAATATTAACTCTACTGGAATTATTGGAATTGTTGTCATCTGTGCTGGTTTATCTATGATCTCTTTTTTATCAGCAAAAAAATTTAACATAGTTGCTTTTATTATTGCTGCAATTACAGCAAGTTTAATTGCAAGCTACACACTTTTAGATGGAATTGCTGTGCGCTCCAGTGAAAATCCATTTACTTTTATTTATTGGATGTTGTTATTAAATGGTGTGCCCATGCTCATTTACGCCTCATTTGCAAAAAATGGTTTACGTAAAAAAGGCAGTTATAATATTAAAGATGGTATTGTAGCTGGAGTGCTCGCAATACTAAGTTATGGACTTGTACTATGGTCAATGCAGTTTATTGAGATTGCTTACGTATCCAGCATAAGAGAGATAAGCATCGTCTTAGCCACCATAATAAGTCTTTATATTCTTAAGGAAAAAGATGCTTTCAGAAGAATAGTTCCATCTATCATAATAGTTAGTGGTGTCAGTATTTTATATTTTCAAATAACCTAAAAATCTCGAAAAAACCTAGACTATTGAGTTGAAATTTTTTATAGCGGGGATTATGGAAGAAATTACTATAAAAGTATCAGCTGAAACAGAAACTATATGTTGCGATGGTGGTCAAGATGGTTTAGGACACCCCGCAGTTTATTATAGCTTTGATAATCAAGATAAAGTTGTCTGTGGCTATTGTGGTAAAATTTATATTAAAGAAAAAGAGTAAGTTATATGTACAAAGAATCGTGGGGAGAGAAAAGAATTTGTCCAATGTGTAGTAAACAATACTACGACCTTGGTAGATCAGAATTGGAATGTCCAGAATGTGGTAAAGAAATAGAAGTTACCACAATGTCACGACCAAGACGTGGGAGAAAACCAGGTAGCACAAATGCTGCTCCACTTACAAACCCTATACCGCCAAAGCCTAAAGAAAAAGATGATGATCTGGATATCGAAAATTTAGATTTAGATAATAATGATAATAATATTGAAGATGATACAGTTCTTCTAGAAGATGAAACAGATATTGATCCCACTACTGATGTAGGCATTAGACCTCCTGAAGATAGTGAAGAAGAATATTAATTTTTAATCAACAAATTTTTTATGTTAACTGTTCTACGCAACACTTGGGCCCTTTTTTTTGGTTTTGGTATTATTTGTTTAGCTCATGGCCTGCAAGGGACGTTAATTGGTGTACGATCCGTTCTTGAAGGGTTCAGTTTTTTTTCAACAGGATTAATTGTTGCAGGATACTATGTAGGATATTTAACTGGATCCGTTATTATTCCAATTTTTTTAAAACGGGTAGGACATATACGTGTATTCGCTGCTCTAGCTTCACTAGCATCGATAGCTATCCTTTTGCATACTGTATTTCTCGATCCCTATTCTTGGTTTTTCATACGAATTTTAACAGGGGTAAGCTTATCTGGAATCTACATTATAATGGAGAGTTGGTTAAATGATAAATCAACGAATGAAACACGTGGACAACTTTTATCGATCTACATGATCATCACTTTTGTTTTTGTTGGTCTGGGTCAGCTACTTCTTAATATAAGCGATCCTTCAAAAGTTGACTTATTTATTTTAGTTTCAATTCTTTTATCTTTTGCTTTACTCCCTATACTTCTTTCTAACACTGAACAACCTAACACAACTGATACAAAAAGCTTTTCTCTTGCTGAATTTTATGCAATCTCACCTTTAGGTTTTGTTGGTGCTCTTTTTACGGGTTTAGCTCACAGTGCTGTTTTTGGATACGGCGCGGTGTATGCTACCGCTAAAGGATTGAGCGTCTTAGAAGTATCTATCTTTATGATTATTATTACTTCCTTCGGTGCATTGTCTCAATGGCCCATTGGGTATCTATCAGATCGGATGGATAGAAGATTAATATTAATTGGTGTTACTTTTATTGCTTCTGGACTATGTGTTTTAATTGTTGGCTCATCTTATATTTCGCTAACTTTATTTTTTATTCTTACTGCCATTTACTCCTGCATGTCTTTACCAATGTATTCATTAGCAATTGCACACACAAATGACTTTCTTCAACAAAATGAGATTGTTGCTGCAAGTTCTGCATTTGCAAAACTCATGGGAATTGGTTCAATTCTAGGACCTTTGATTGTTTCTGCAATGATGAGCGTGACTGGCCCTAACGGCTATCACATTTATCTTCTTTTGATACATGGGTTACTTGGTTTATTTGGTCTATATCGTATGACAAAAAGAGCAATTCCAGCTGATAGCGAGTCCCAATACGTTCCACTGCCGCGCAATATTACACCTGCAGGTATGGAGCTCAACCCAGTTACTGAACCAATCGAGGAACAATAACTTTGAAATAAAATCTGTATAGCAGCAATGCTAAAATGATAAAAATATATATAGCAGGCTCAATCTTATTTGCCCTTACAAGCATGAAAAAATGAACGCTGGATAATAGAGCTGCAGGATAAATCAAATAGTGAATTTTTTTCCAAACTTTATAACCTAATTTTTTTAGCATTTTTTTTGGAGAAGTAAGAGCCAGTGGAATGAGTAAAACAAAACTTAAAAAACCAAAGGTAATGAAAGGTCGTTTTATTATATCTTTTATAATAAAACTAATATCAAAAAAATGATCTAAAGCGATATATGTTAGAAAATGACAAGCAACATAAAAGAAAGCAAACAAACCGATCATTCGCCGAATATCAACTAGAAATCTCAATTTTTTAAATTCACTCAATGAAGAAATGATTAGCGTTGCAATGATAAGCCGCAAACCCATCTCCCCTAAATTATCCATTAATTTTTCAATAGGGTTAACGCCTAACGAACTGTTAATAAGTTGAAATAACCACACAAAGCTAGGTGCTATTATTGCTAAAAAAATTATGGGCTTAAATTTTCGAAAAGAGTTAGTTGATATCATTAATTAATAATATTTTTTTAAATCCATTCCCTCATACATATGACTAACTTCTTCTTCATATCCATTAAACATTAGAGTTTTACGTCTTTTAAATTCTCCAATGCGTCTTTCCGTAGCCTGACTCCATCTAGGGTGATCAACACTATTATTGACGTTTGAATAAAAACCATATTCATTTGGTGCCAGCATCGACCATGTTGCATCAGGTTGTTTATCAACAAATTTAATTGTTGTAATAGACTTAATAGACTTAAAACCATATTTCCACGGAACAACTAATCGTATAGGGGCACCACTTTGATTAAGTAAGTCATGACCATATAATCCGGTTGATAAAATAGTTAGTGGGTGCATCGCTTCATCCATTCGTAAACCCTCAACATATGGCCACGGTAGTAATCTTCTTTTTTGACCTGGCATTTCTTCAGGACGAAACACAGTAACAAACTGAATAAACTTTGCTGAAGATAAAGGGTCTGCTATTTTAATAATTTCAGATAAAGGAAATCCTTGCCAAGGAATAACCATAGACCAAGCCTCGACGCATCTGAGTCTGTACACTCTGTCTTCAATAGAAACTTTATTTAAAATTTTTTCTAAATCTAGAACTTGAGGATTATTTATGAGACCCTCTAGTGAGATAGACCATGGCTTTGCTTTAAAGTTACCAGAGTTTTCAGATGGATCAGTCTTTCCCATACCAAATTCGTAAAAATTATTATATGTCGTTATATCCGCATACGTATTGAGACTATCATTCTCATCTAGTTGATTTTCGAAGAGATTGTCGTTGTCTAAATGACTGGCTTGCAAGCCAGTTGACGCCCCTATAAAAACACCGGCAGCAACAGATGATTTAATAAATTTTCTCCTATTTAGGTAGGTTTTATAAGGTGTAATCTCTGAAGATAAAATTTTCATTTCTTTATATATATAGGGTAATTATAAAAAAAGTAGCGTCATTAAACTTACCCTTCAAAATACCTTATTTAGTTGATAGATAGATTCTATGTTACGCAATCCACTTTTACTCATAAGTATTTTTTTAATATTTTTTAGCACTTCTTCTTTTGCTGAAAAAACTCACGGAATTGCGATGCACGGAAAACCAAAATATGAAGAGGGATTTACCCATCTAGACTATGTTAATCCTGATGCGCCTAAAGGTGGAACTGTTCGCTTTGGAGCATACGGCGCCTTCGATAACTTAAACAGGGTTGCTTTTAAAGGATCAAAAGCAGCGGGTCTTGGTTACATAAATGATACATTAATGAGAAGAGTTTGGGATGAAGCGTTCACCTTATATGGTTTAATTGCAGAATATGCAGATATGCCTGATGATAGATCATCAATTACTTTTTATATTAATCCTAATGCAAAATTTCATGACGGTTCTCCAATTACGAGAGAGGATGTTTTGTTTAGCTTAGAGACTTTTCAAACAAAAGGTACACCAAATCAAAAAAAGACTTACGGTAAAGTTATATCGACTGAAATGATTGATGAAAACGGCATTAAAATGAATTTTATCAATAATGAAGATAAAGAGCTTCCTCTTATTATTGCAGGCTTCCTCCCGATTATCCCAAAAAAATATTATTCAACAATTGATGTTACAAAAACGTTTCTAGATATTCCCCTTGGAAGTGGCCCTTACAAAATTGAAAGCTTAGAACCAGGACGTCAAATTAAATATCAACGTGTCAAAGATTATTGGGCAAAAGATTTACCCGTTCATAAGGGTCAATATAACTTTGATGAAATAGTTTATGATTACTACAAGGACTCAAATGTACTTGTAGAAGCTTTCAAGGTAGGTGAATATGATTATCGCCGTGAATATAATGCTAAAAGATGGTTTGCTGAATATGAGTTTGATGCAGTAGCAGAAGGTGATGTAATTTTAAATGAGATGAAAAATGATAGACCTTCTGGAATGAATGCACTTGTCTTTAATTCACGAAAAGATATTTTCAGCAATCCACGCGTTCGTTACGCCCTATCGTATGCATATGATCATGAATGGATAAATAAAGTTTTATATAATAATGCGTATGTGAGAACAGATAGTTATTTTGATAATTCTCCTCTCGCATCAACTGGTTTACCTTCAAAAGAAGAATTAGTCTTATTAAAGCCTTTTAAGAACCAATTACCTCCAGAGATCTTTACTTCTACATATTCACCTCCTGAAACAGATGGGAGTGGCAATCCAAGAGAGAATTTAAGAATTGCAAAAAAAATATTAGAGGAAGAAGGGTGGACTATTAACGACGGAAAATTAATGAAAGATGGAAAACATTTTGAGTTTGAATTTTTAATCGTTAGTCCTTCCGTTGAAAAAATAGCTTTAGCTTTTCAAAAAACTTTAGAAGTACTAGGTATCACAATGAATGTGCGAACGGTGGACTCATCACAATACCAAGGAAGATTATTAAATTATGATTTTGATATGATTAAAGCTTCTTGGAATGTCAGTCTAAGCCCAGGAAATGAACAACAATTTTATTATGGGTCAGAGGTTGGTAAAAAAGAAGGTAGTAGAAATTATGCTGGTGTCGATAGTGAAGTTGTGGACTTTTTAATTGAACAATTAGTTGGCGCAAAAACGAGGGAAGAGTTAACGACCGCAATCCACGCTTTAGATAGAGTGCTTTTGTGGGGTCATTATGTGATACCTTTATATCATAGTAATACCGACCGCATTGCTTATTGGAATATGTTTGACTTTCCTGACACCATCCCTCTGTATGGAATTGTCATTGAGTCTTGGTGGATAGACCAAGAAAAAGAAAAAAAACTTAATCGTTAATTTTTACTATGTCTCAAACGCGTGCAAATTTTTTGATGCTTATTGCTAGTTTGATTTGGGGAACAGCCTTTGTATCTCAAACAACAGGAATGGGAACTATTGGACCTTTTACATTCAGTTTTTCAAGATTTTTTTTTGCAACTATCGCAGTATTGCCTGTAGCAATATATTTTGAGGCAAATAATTTTTCAAAAATTTTTTCTAATGCAAAACTTTTTACACTATCGATTGCTACTGGTTTTTTTCTTTTTTTGGGAATGGGTTTACAGCAATACGCTCTACAAGTTTCACAGGTATCGAACGTAGCTTTCATTACTACTCTGTACGTTCCCATAGTAGGGATAATTTCTCGTTTTGTGTTTAAATCTCAGTTACATTGGGTAATCTGGATTGCGATCCTATTATGTATGTATGGATCGTATTTGCTCTCTTCCAATCAAAGTGTGGAGATACAAAAATCTGATGCGCTAATTTTCATTTCCGCATTTTGTTTTGCTTTTCACATTATATTGATTGATATTTTTATGAAGCAATTCAATTCGCCGTTTACTTATGGGAGTATACAATATTTTGTTGTATTTATTTTATCCCTCATTTTGGCCTTCACTTTGGAAGAGCCAACTCTAAAAAATATCAGTGTTGAGTGGTTTGAGATTTTATATACAGGGATTTTATCTGCTGGACTAGGCTACACGCTACAAATTATCGCCCAACATAAAGCTAGTCCCGCTCCTGCTGCTATCATATTGTCAATGGAGGGTGTCTTTGCAACAATAGCTGCATGGCTTCTAATTAATCAAACATTAGACTTAAATAAAATTATTGGATGTGTTGCAATTTTTTTTGGTGTCATTATAGTGCAACTTTTACCTATAATTAAAAAGACATATGACAAATAAACTTGATGTTGTTGGCATAGGTAATGCCATGGTTGATGCAATGATCCCTTCTAATAAAGAAGAGGTTGAAAAAAATAATTTAAATCGAGACTCCATGAATTTAATTGATGAAGACTTAAAAAACTCTCTTCACAAAAATTATTCCATTAAAGAAATGATCGGGGGAGGTTCTCTTGGAAATTCAATGTTTGGGATTACTTCGTTTGGTGGAAATGGTAGTTTTATTGGTAAAATTAAAAATGACGACATCGGAATTTTTCTTCAAAAAGATATGGTGAGAGAAGGGTTGCAATTCCCACTTGGTTTTACTTCCCCTGATATTTCAACTGGTTGTTGTACTATTTTTGTAGAGGATGATGGGACAAGAACAATGTGCACTTTTTTGGGAGCTGGAACGTTAATTGGCCCAGAAGATATTCATCCGGAGCACATCACTAGTCACAAAATTGCTTATTTAGAAGGATACCTTTGGGATAATCAAAATGCCAAGATGGCAATGAAAAAAATGGTTGATATATGCAAATCAGATAATCAACAAATATCATTTACCTTATCTGACTTATTTTGTGTCGATAGACACCGCGAGTCATTTAAAGAATTAATTGAAAATGATATTGATATTTTGTTTGCGAACGAAGATGAAATTAAAGCACAATGTCAAACTGATAGTTTTGATAAAGCGGTTGAATATGCAAAATCTCTTAACATGATTGTTGCAATAACTAGATCAGAAAATGGTTCAGTTGTTGTAAATAAAAATGAAGTAATAGAAATTAATCCCGTACAAGTCGATAGAGTTGTAGATACAACAGGTGCTGGGGATCTATATGCAGCTGGTTTTTTATTTGGTGTTGCAAAAAATAAAGATCTATCAACCTGTGGTCACTATGCATCAATTGCGGCTGCTGAAATAATTTCTCATTATGGCGCAAGGCCTTTAGTAAAATTATCTAATTTAGTTTAGCTAAAACTTCTCTTTTCTTTTGTTCGTCTAGAAATGAATATTCTATAGCATTTCTTGTCATCGATATAAGGGCATCATCAGTAAAACCTATATTACTCATTGCTTCATACTCTCCTTGAATTGTAGCATTGAAGAAGGGAGGGTCATCAGAGTTGACAGTTACTTTAGCGCCCAGCTCGTGTAATTTTTTTACTGGATGATTTTCATAATTTTCATAAATTTTGGTGGCGATATTGCTGGTAGGACATGTTTCTAAGACAATATCTTTTTCAATAATTTCTTTTACCAATTCTAAGTCTTCAATTGACCTTACGCCGTGACCCAATCGTGTAGGATGCAATAAATTAATAGCTTTACGAATATTCTCTGGACCATCCCATTCCCCTGCATGAACGGTAATGGGAAAATTTTCTTCTTTTAGCATGTTAAAGGTTTTTGAAAATAAGTGTGGGGGGAAATGCAATTCATCTCCTGCCAATCCAAAACCCACAAGCGCGGGGTGGGGATTTTTTAGAACCTCTTCAGCAGTGCCTTGAACAGACTCAGGCCCTAAGTGTCTAATGCCATTCATTAAGTAACGTGACACAATTCCAAAGTCCCTCTCTGCGTTTAGTGAAGCTTCTTGAATACTATCCAGAAAAGATTGGTAAGTCATTCCCTTAGCTTTTGCATGCGTTGAAGAAACCATTGCTTCTACATAAAGCACTTTATGAGAAGCACATTCTTTTAGATATTCATATGTTAATTCATAATAATCTTCAGGTGTATGAATGACAGAAGTTACGATGTCATATTTTTTTAAAAAATCATAAAAGTCCTCCCACTGATACGCATACTCAGAGCCAAAAAAGTCATCTGAAAGGGTAACTTTATTTCGATCGGCAAATTTTCTGCATAAAGATGGGGTAATTGTTGCCTCAAGATGGACATGAATTTCTGCTTTTGGTATATGGGATGTTGAGTTCATGTAATTAGGTTAATATATTTAAAGTAATGTCAAATTTTAATAACATATCAAGGAGAAAGTTTATTTATGGATCAACTTGTCTTTGTGCATCAACATTAGTTTTCCCATCGTGCACGGAGGTAGCGTTGTCGGAACGACAACAGTTTAATATTTTATCAGATGATTTTTTGTATTCAAAAACTTTCCCTGCTTATAATAGTTTTAAATCGCAATCCAAACTAATCACTGGCACATCAGAATATAATCAAATCGTTGATATTGGTTTTAGAATCCGTGATGCCATTAATGTGTATTACAAAACAAATGGGCAAGAAGATCCAACATCTAATTTTCAGTGGGAATTTATTCTTGTTGATGATGATCAAACCAAAAATGCTTGGTGTATGCCTGGTGGAAAAATCGCTTTTTATTCTGGGATCCTTCCGATAGCTAAAAATGAAGATGGTATTGCATCCATCATGGGACATGAAATAGCCCACGCTGTAGCAAGACACTCTGCAGAAAGAGCAAGTACTGCCATGTTAACTGATTTTGGAATAATGGCCTTAGAAAAATTTGTTTTAGGTCAACGACTTCCTCAGGCCTCAGGATATGTTCGTCAATTTGGCCTTGATTTACCTTTTAATAGAAAACAAGAAACTGAGGCAGACTATCTAGGAATAATTTTTTCAAGCTTAGCAGGTTATAATATTGAAGAGTCTTATAAAGTTTGGGAAAGAATGAAAGAAGAAGGAGGTTCTGGTCCAGCAGAATTTTGGAGTACCCATCCATCTCCAGATAATAGAATCAAAAAATTAAAGGAGTGGATACCAATTGTATCAAGACAGTATCCTGCTATAGGATAAGAAATGTTAGCTGTAAGAATTAACAATCTTTCTTATTCCATGAATGAAAAGAAAATATTAAATAATATTAACCTACAGTTAGAAAAAGAAAAGATAGCCTGCATACTGGGCCCTTCTGGTTGCGGCAAAACTACCCTACTAAAACTAATTGCAGGATTATCCAAAGTGCAAGAGGGGGAAATATTCCTAAATGAAAATTTAGTGAGCTCTTCAAACATTCATTTAAAAACAGAAAAAAGAAAGATTGGATTTCTTTTTCAAGATTATGCATTATTCCCTCACCAAACTGTGAAACAAAATTTACAATTTGCAATAAAAGATAAATCTACTTCTCACAGGGTTGAGGAAATTATGGATGTTATAAAACTTTCTGACTCACTTGAAAAATATCCTCACGAATTAAGTGGAGGGGAGCAACAACGAGTAGCCTTAGCTCGCTCCATCATAGCAAAACCAGATTTATTATTATTAGATGAACCTTTTTCTAGTTTAGATTTAAATTTAAAAGAGGAAGTCAGAGATGATACTTTACACCTATTGCAAAAATCAAATATTTCTGTTTTGTTGGTAACACACGATCCATTTGAGGCCATGTTTATTTCCAATCAAATAAATATAATGAATAAAAATGGTGAAATTGTCCAATCAGGCTCGCCTACTGATTTATATAATTTACCAAACTCCTCTTATGTTGCAAATTTTTTTGGAGAAACAAATAAATTTCAGGGCGTTGTGAAAGACACAATTGTAGAAACTCCTGTTGGAGAATTTAAAGTTGAAAATAGCTTGGAGTCCAAAAATGTTGATATTTTTATTAGACCTGAGGCAGTGAAACTTAGCAAAGAACAAACACCTGTTAACGGAATAAAAGGTACTGTTATGGCCTCAAAATTAATGGGAACCTATAGCTTCATTCACTTGTCAGTTTTGAGTAAAAATAACGAAGTTGTTCATGTTCACAGTCATATGCCTCCTAACTTCCTACCAAATCAATCAAGCGCAGTTGGAATTGAAATTGATAAGGAGCAGACTTTTATTTTTCCTTCAAAAAATTAATCACTTATTTTTTAAAAGACAATTTTTTAATTGTGCTACTTAAATAGATTACGGGACCAAGACCAGCTATAACAATAATTAAAGCTGCAAAAGAAGATTCCTCGAGCATTTCATCAGAGGCATATTGATAAACATATGTAGCTAACGTTTCAAAATTAAAAGGCCTTAGTAAGAGTGTAATTGGTAGTTCTTTTAAAATATCAACAAAAACCAAAATTCCTCCAACTAATAAGTTTGTATATGTTAATGGTATAATTATTCTTTTTATGGTTGTAAAAAAACTACGCCCCATAGTTCTAGAGGCATCTATTAAGTTCGGATTTATTCTTGAGATTCCTGATCGCATTGCTCCATTTCCAACAGCTAAAAATCTTATACAATACGCAAAGACTAAAACAATAAATCCTCCTGCAAAATAACTCATACGAAAGTAAATTAAATCATTCAACCACCCGATAAAAACTACTATTCCAACTGCTAGAATAGTTCCTGGAAACGCATATCCACAAGAGGCTAAAAAAATAAATGTTTTTTGAAAATTATTTGATTTGTAAGTTGAAACTACAATTAAAAAAAAAGAAACTAGCATAATAAAAAATGCAGCTAATAACGAAATTATCAAACTTGCTGAAGTTATTTGAAATACTTCTGACAAATTAAAAACTGCATACCCTTTAAATACAAAATTTAATAATACAAACACAGGAATTACAAATCCTAACATTAAAGGAACGATACATATTGTTAAAAAAGTAACTTTTTGTATGGGGGTGGTCTCTTCTAGTTCAGGAGAGATTTGTCTGCTGTGCCTTTCATGAAATCGTTGATTACGTCGTGCAATAAATTCTAAAGATAGCAATAACACCACTATAAAAAATAAAATTGACGAGATTTGTGCAGCACCTGATAAGCTGTTCATTCCCAACCACACATTAAAAACACCAAGCGTCAGTGTCTCTAAAGCAAAATAATCAACTGTGCCAAAATCAGAAATTGTTTCCATCAACACTAAAGCTAAACCTGCTACTATCGCAGGCCTTGCTAGAGGTAAGGCTACTGAAAAGAAAGGTTGTTTTCCATAAATGGCGCTTGTTTGAAAAAAAGAAATAGGCAAAGTAATAAATGATGCGCGTGTTAACAAATAAATGTAGGGGTATAGGACTGAGGACATCACAAGTATAGCTCCTTCCATTGAGCGTATGTTAGGAAACCAGTAATCTTTTGAGCTTGTCCAACCAAAAATTTCTCGTAAAAAATTCTGCACAGGGCCTGCGTATTCCAAAAGATCAGTGTATGTATAAGCAATAATATAGGCTGGAACTGCTGCGGGAAGTAATAGCGCCCATTCAAAAATAGCTCTGCCAGGAAAATTATATCTTGAGATAACCCAAGCAGATGATACACCAAATAAAAGACTTAAGACTCCAACGCCCAACATCAACACAATAGTGTTAAAAATATATCTTGGCAAAACAGTTGATAATAAATGTGGCCACAGAGAAGTATCACCCAATATTGCTGAGTAAAAAATGGCCAGTACTGGAGCTATAATTAAAAGTGATAAAACTCCAGCAGGTACTGACCAAATATTCCAAGTAGACACAATGATGCCTTATAGGCTACCAACCAACTCTATCAATAATTTTTTGAGCTGTTGGTGCTAATTCTGCAAGACGCTCAACGGGAAGTTTGTCTTCTTTAAACTCTCCCCAAGAGTTAAGTTCTTCCGAAGGAGAGACACTTGGATTAACAGGGTATTCATAATTCATTGTTGCATATAAAGTTTGTGCTTCTGATTGAGTCAAAAACTCTAACAGAGCAATAGCATTGGCTTTATTCTTTGCATATTTTACAACTCCGCCACCTGCAACATTGATGTGATTTCCTCTATTGTCTTGATTTGTAAATACTATGTTAATTGACTCTGCCCATTCCTTTTGTTCAGGATTCTTTTCATTAAATTTCATCTTACCAAAATAATAAGTGTTCATTACTGCAATATCACAAACACCTTCGTGAATTGCTTTTGCTTGCGCCCTGTCATTACCCTCTGGTTTTCTTGCTAAATTTGCAACTAAATTTGAAGCCCACTCTTCCGCTTTTACTTCTCCATTTGCTGCGATAATTGATGCAAGTAAAGATCGGTTATAGTCATGACTACCAGGTCTGGTACAAATTTTACCTTTCCATTTTGAGTCAGCTAAATCTTCTATATTTTTAATCGAATCTTCGGCAACTCTCTCTTTAGAAACTGCTAGGACTCTTGCCCTTTTAGATAAAGCAAACCATTTATTATTACTGTCTCTTAAATATGAAGGTATATTTTCAGTAAGAGTGTTAGAATTAATTTCCATCAATAAATCATTTTGCACAAATTGACTTAGTCGAGCAATATCAACTGTTAATATTAAATCAGCCTGCGTATTACTTCCTTCAGCAAGCACTCTTTCTAATAACCCTTTTTTTGCATGAAGAACATTCACTTCTATTCCGGTTAATTTGGTAAATTCTTCAAAAAATGGATTAATAAGAATTGGCTGTCTATACGAATAGACGTTTACTTCACTTTTGGCATAAACGCTTTCATAAAAACCAAAAACTAAACCAAAAAAAACCAAAAACTTCACTAAATTCTTTTTCATTACAAAACTTTCTAATATATTAATTATGAGGGTTATTGATCCCAACATCAATAACCCTCTTGTTCTCTTATTGAGAATCTAAAAACATTATTATTGAAAAAAAAAATACCTGGAATAGTTAAATTTTTTATTACTTTTTCCTTAAAAAAAAGAGCTTTTTTAGAATTATTCTAATTTAAATTAATAAAGAGATACCAAAGAGGGCGCATCCAAATCCAACAATTCTAAGAACGATCGATGAAAATTTTGTCTTAATAGCTAGACTACCTATTCCCACACCAAATAAATGTAACGTAGCTGTTCCAGAAGCAAAGCCAAGCGCAAATAAAATTGGGTTTACTGCCCATGGCATCTCCATGCCATGCGCTAATCCATGACACATCCCAAAAATGCAAATGAAAATCATTATGATATTAGTGGCAATTTTTTTTTCTATAGCAATTGCTAAGCCTAATAATATCACAGAAAAGACAATCCCGTATTCAACAACTATAAAAGCGGATTCTTCTAAATCAAAAAAGAAAACCTCAATCAACATGCCAATGGTGCCACCGATAATCATCATTAAGACAAAGGTTGCAGGAATTGTCCAAATTGCTCTTCCTCCAATTTGGGCACTTACAATACCAACACTAACCATTGCTAAAAAATGATCCATCCCTAATACTGGATGAGAAAGACCATCATAAAAACCTACCATACCTGTAAAAGTATGTGCATGGGCTCCAGAGGTATACAAAACTAGAGATAAAAACAGTAAAATTAAATTAACTTTCATGCAAACCTTTTCTGTTTTCTTGAAAATAATTTTTTAATAATAAAATAAATTAGAAATATTATTACTACTAAAGCTATATGAGGAATATAAGCGCGAATATCAAATTTTTGCCAATGCAATATATCCATAGCAGGTCCAATATATAAAAGGATAGGGGCCCATGTTAAAGTTTTCTCCCACAAATTAGATCCAAAAAATTCAGCTTCTCCTACTGCAAGAGAATAATGCCCTGAATTATTTTCATTAAAAATTTGAATTAAATAAGAACCTGCATTCAAATTAAAACTTCTCTTAAAGCCAGTATCCTCATTAACTTCGGCTCCTATTTCCGGTCCCTTCCAATACCAATCTCTAGCATACGGTTCATACCAAGATTCCCAATCAAAATTTTGACCATCTGCAAAAAATTTTAAAATTTTATTATTTTTTTCATTAATCGAATATACAGCAATCGATAACCATAAATTGTCATCATCAACTTTAGGACTTAAAATTCCAGTATAAAATAAAAATTCTTCTTCACTATTAATTAAATAATAGTGTGGTTCACCGTTAAGCTTGCCATAATATGCTTTAGATATTTCTGGATCTGTAACTAGATGAGGATTATCAACAGAAGGTGAATAATTGATTAACTTTGGCTGATGGGCAAATAAATTAGAACTAAATAATAAGAAAATAATTACAATTAATTTCATTAATTAATTATAGTTTAGCTTTTATCATTTTCCAATAAAATAAAAATGGGGCCTCATTGGGCCCCTATCCATTTAAAATATATTTATAATACTTATAAATTATTTAATATCTATTAACCGAGCCTTTTTCTCCTCGGGGATTATGCGCTCTAAATCAATGTTTAAAAGACCATTCAACAATTCAGCATTTTTCACTTTAATGTCCTCAGATATAGTAAAAGATCTCTCAAACTGTCTGGTAGAAATTCCTTTATGAATAACACCGTTACCTTCTTCATTCACAACTTTTTCTTTTTGTTTATTGCGAACTGTAAGAGTGTTTTCTTTAAGCTCTAATTCTATATCATCTCTAGAATATCCAGCTAAAGCAACTTCAATCTTATAATCATTCTCATTAACTCTTCGAATATTATAAGGGGGATAGTTTGAATTATAACGCTCTGTGGACTCCAACATTCTATCAAATTCTTCGAAGATTGAGTCAAACCCAACTGAAAAGGGTCTAAGCGAATTCCATACGGATAGGTTTCTTGTCATAAAAACTCCTTATTAAGCAAGTTACATATTGGCACCCACAATGGCATACCAACTATATTAACATGGGAATGCTTAAAAATTATTCAAGAGAGCTTTTATTTTTTTCGAATAAATGACAGTCCATCAGAAAGGGGGTTTAAGGAAAACTCTACTCTCTTATCGTCTCTTATTTTTAAGTTAAGGTCACGTATAGTTTGAGTCTGAGAGTCAGATTTGGAGCTATCTGCTACATCACCGTGCCAAAGCATATTATCAATTATAATTATTCCATTAGACGGAACTAAACTTAAGGCCAGCTCATAATAGTTTGGATAATTATTTTTATCGGCATCAATAAAGATAATATCAAATTGATATTGTCGGTCTATAAAGCTTTGCATCACTTCGGTTCCAGCTCCTATAATTGATTTAATTTTTGCTGCCTGACCATCTTGGTCCCAGTATTTTTTGGCAATAGATAAAAATTCATCTGAGGTATCAACAGTAACTATATGTCCATCTTTTGGAAGTCCACGCGCCAAATACAAGGTACTTAATCCTGTAAACCGTCCAATCTCTAAGCAAGATTTAGCATTTGAAATCTTTACTATAATTTCTAAAAATTGACCTTGCTCTTTTGCAATTTGCATTCGAGCAACATTTCCAAGTTTTCTCGTCTCACTAGCAAGTTCATCAACAAGAGTATCTTTTCTATAACCAAATTCTTGTAGGTATTTTTTTAAGTTCTCATTAATTTCAACTTGCTCACTCATTAAGAGATGACTTCGTAAATATCAGATAGGTTTGAAACTTCTTTATCACTGATTAAAAAACATTCTTCTATTTTTTTGCTCACATTTTCAAAATCTTTATCCGAATGGCAGTATAGTGTTAGCAGTGGGGTAGAGCTATCAACCCTATCTCCTACACTTAAAACATTATCATAACCAACATTAAAATTAATTTTATCTGTAACCTGTTTTCTGCCACCACCTAGTTCAATAAGTATCAAACCTAGATCTCTTGTTTTTATTTTTTGAACATATCCCGACTGCTGAATACAAATATCTTTTTTGAATGCATTTATTTCCAACTGATCTTTATGTGAAGACAAAATATTTGATGCACCCCCTAAAGCTGCCACCATTTTTTCAAATTTTTCAGCAGCTTCTCCATTTGATATGACAGTATCTATTTTTTTTAGAGCCTCCTCTTTTGATAAATTATGTGACATCATTAAAATTGAGGCAACTAATTCATAGGTTATCTTCATGAGTCTTGGATCCTTCTTTTGATTAGTCAAAAAGTTAATACATTCTAAAATTTCTAACCTGTGACCTGCAGATTTACCCAATACTTGATTCATATCGGTAAGAATTGCTTCACATTTTAATCCTGCACCCTTTGCGACACGAACAAGAGAGTTTGATAAGTCTCTTGCAATTTCTAAAGTGCTATTAAAAGAACCGTTGCCAACTTTCACATCTAGAACTAATGTTTTTAATCCTGATGCTATTTTTTTAGATAGAATAGATGAAGTAATAAGAGGTAAAGACTCAACTGTTCCAACAATATCTCTAATCGAGTAAAGTTTTTTATCTGCTGGTGCCAAGTTATTTGTTTGTCCAATAATGGCACAACCAACCTCTTTGACAACTTTCTTAAATGTATCTAGATCTGGTTGTGTATTGTAACCAGGGATTGAGTCAAATTTATCAAGGGTCCCACCTGTATGACCAAGCCCTCTTCCAGAAATCATTGGAACATACAAACCACAGGCTGCTAAAATTGGTGCTAAAATTATACTTGTTTTATCTCCTACACCTCCTGTTGAATGTTTATCACAAACTAATTCCTCATCCACAATGCGTGACCAATCAATAGTGTCACCTGACGCAGTCATAGCTTCAGTTAAATTGACAGTCTCTTCAGGCATCATGCCATTTGAAAAAATAGCCATACTCATTGCAGCAATTTGAGGGTCTGAAAATGAACCATCTGTTAAGCCTTTTACAAAAAGGGAAATTTCTTCTTTTGTAAGAGCTTTGTTATCTCTTTTTTTTCTAATTATTTCCTGAGGAATCATTTAATTCAACTGCATTGATAAAGTTTTGTATAAGTTGGAGAATATTCTTTTCAGCAAAACTCGCATTTTCTAACGTTTCTTGATGACTTAATTTTGTTTTATTCATCCCAGCAGCTAGGTTTGTAATTACACTAATAGCGATAACTGGTAAGCCGCAATGATTAGCTACTATTACTTCAGGAACAGTTGACATACCTACTGCATTACCTCCAATAACTTTTAAGGCATTAATTTCTGCAGGTGTCTCAAAATTGGGACCAGAGTACATACAGTAAATTCCTTCGTAGATTTTTTGATTTAATTTTTTTGCTGTGCTAAGAAGTTGATCACGATAAAATTTATGATAACCATCACTCATATCATGAAATCTTGGCCCATAGTCTTCTTCATTTTTTCCAATGAGTGGATTAAATCCACTCCAATTTATATGATCTGTGATTGCCATTAAACTACCTGCTGGCATAGTTTCATCTAGACTACCAGCCGCATTTGTAACGATTAAAAGTTTACACCCAATATCTTTTAAAACCCTAATTGGTTTGGCAAGACTTTGAGGTTCATGGCCCTCATAAATATGAGAGCGACCATACATACAAACTACTTTTCTTTGACCAATCTCACCTAACACTAATTTTCCTGCATGACCTTTGACAGTAGGTTGAGGAAAATCAGGAAGATCTGTATATGAAATTTCTTTAATAATATTTTGAGGTTCAAAAAAATTTGTCAAACCACTTCCTAATATAACAGCAACATCTGGATTAGTTTTTGTTTGATCTAAAAAAACTTTTGATGAAGTATGCATTATAAATTTTCTGGACCAAAAGAATCAGGAAGTAATTCTTCAAGTGTTGATGTTTTTAAATGTCCATTCATGTTGCACATATGTATTTTAACATCTAATGATGCAAATTCCCTTAATCGTTGACGGCAACCACCACAAGGGGAACATAATAAATCGCCAGACCCAATAACCACAACTTCTTTTATTTTAGTAAAACCATTGGCAATAAGATTACCAATCGCACTTGCTTCTGCACATTGTGATTGGGGATACGCCGCATTTTCAACATTACATCCAGCAATAATGGAGTTATCTTCAGTTAAAAAAGCTGCACCTACTTTAAAATTTGAATAAGGGACATGCGCATTATTTCTCACATCTTTTGCAGCATTAAAAAGCTTTTCAAAATTTTCCGAAATCATATGTTCGTTTAGCATGAAATTTAGAAAATAATTATTTATTTCTAAATCTTAAACAATTCTTCCGTTAAATTAGGAAGATCATCTCCCCAAAAAACTTCTCGACGCAAAAACTCGGGATCTTTGTTAAAACAAATAGACATGGCAGAGTTGTAAACTGCTCTTGAGTCGATTGTAGAATTTAAATCTCTTCCTTCAAACAACTCTTTCTTTTTAAGGCCTGGCCAATCCGTATACACTTGTGATTTTTTTAATAAACCTCCAGCCATTAGTATTGCGCTACCATAACCGTGCTCTGTTCCATATCCACCGTTTTGTTTTATTGTTCTTCCGAATTCTGTTAATGTCAAAATAAGGGTGTTATCAAAGGCTTTGCCAAGATTTTCATATAAAATTTTTACAATTTCATTTACCTCTTCTAGTTCATCCGCATGAGCTCCATCTACACCCCCCTGTGCTGCATGAGTATCAAAACCATCTAATTCAAAAACAGCTACTCTTGGACCACTTTGATCTTTTAATTGTTTGGCAGCTTCAAGGGCGAGCTTTTTTCTATCTTCTGAGTCTGTTGCAATTTGCATTGATAATGGTCTTTGCCTTATTGTATCTAATGTTGATTTAATGAGCTCATTATGATCTCCTTTAAACTCATCATAAATTTGATCGATCAATTTTGTTTCCACAAAATCAGGAGATGGAAAGAAGTTATTGTTTTGAGGTACTCCTCTTAATAAAAGTGGCATAGGCAAAGATATTGCGAGACCTTTTCCAACAATATCTGATGCTAACAACCCTCTTCCCAACCATCCTGTCTTTTCTTTGTAAGGGATATGGGCACCTGTTTCCATTAGGTTTTGTCCATCAAAATGTGATCTTCCTGTGTAAGGAATATTAGTTGCATGTACAAATGCTGCTTTATCTTCTTTCCAAAGTTGATGAAAAATTTCTAATTTAGGGTGAAGGCCAAAATCACTATTTAATTTTAAAACATCTTCGAGTATCAATTTTTTTCTTAGTTTTTTTAATCGCTTATCACCAATAACAGGTACTGCTGTAAGACCATCCATCCCGCCACGAAGCGAAATAATTATTAGGTTTTTTTTCTGCATAGAAGCAAAGCTAATTTTTGGAAAAAATCCTGATAAAAATAATGTGGTTGATCCTCCAATTAAAAAATTTCTTCTTGTACAGTTCATACTTTTAATACTCCTGGTAAATTACATATAATTCCATATTGTCGTCCTAAATCTTTATCTGAAGTGCCAAACCTAAACTGATGAATAAGTGAAGCCATATTTTCATGGTCTTCAAAATTATTTTTTAAACACCGCAATATAAACCCATGTGATCTATTTTGTGATTTTATTAAAATTGGCAGTTCAACAGAAGCAAACCAAAAACGTCTTAGTAATAATTCTGGCGATACCCAATCTACCTCAAAATCACTCCAGCCGTTTGGCTGTTTAGCTCTATAAGGTGAATTTCCTATTTCGCGAAGAATCCAGGATAATTGTCCCTGTCTACCTGTAGGTTTTGATTTAAATGCATAGTTCATTTTTTCAGCTGAAAGAGGAATGTCTAGATCGAACATTCTGGATAATTGCATTAACCAGATTTCTGGTGGATGAAATTTATGTGAAGTATCGTTGTATTTGAAAGCTTGTGTAATAACAGCTTTATGGATTTCGATTAGATTGCCATTAGATTTATTCCATGCCTCAATTACTGGGTTTATCATTTCTTCTGTTGGCTCATCAGAAATAAAGTGTCTACATAATTTAGTTGAAACAAACTTGATACAAATTGGATGTGTTGCTAAATCATGAATTACTTTTGCAAGTTCCCTTTTTGCATCGTTTTTATATTTTTTGCCTAAAACTATCTTGTCACCTTTTTGATGTTTTTCTTGATCAAACCAAACATCTCCTGTTTCTAGAGTTTTTCTACTCCATTTGTGACTCCAGCCTGTCATAATATATGCTAACTGAATAACATCCTCTTGTGTATATCCTGCACTTGGCGATACAGTATGAAGTTCTAATAATTCCCTTGCATGATTTTCATTAATGGTGTCTCGTGATTCAACTCCTCTTTTTGAGTTAGGTCCAACAGACTCTGAGTTATCAAGATGATGAATCATGCACCATGATGTTGTTACAGCCTGAACCATATCTTCAAAAGTTTTAACCATGTTGGGCCTTATAACTTCACGTTGGTAAGGGCCGGTACTAAACTCTGCTAAGAAATCTTTTTCACTTATTGCAAAATGATTTCCCCAAAAAAGCCAGAAGCGCTCAAACACAGGTTGAGCTCCATACTTTGTTTGATAATGACGAATAGCATGCTCATTTAATTCAAAATATCTCTCACCAGTTTTAATTCGTAACTCATCTTTTGCTTGTCTATATGCATTTTTATCATTCTTAAATTTTTTTCTTAATACTTCTCTGTCTCCGTATACCCATTCCCCATATTTTTTTCGTAATTCTTTTTCTGTTGGGATAGAGCCTTTCCATAAAAAATCAGGAACTGAGTTTAATTGGTTTAATGCCCAACTGAGAGGCTCTTGGGGAAGCTTATCTTGTGGTGATAATCCAAATGCAACTCTTCTATAAAAATTTAATGACATAAAACAAAAAACTAGTTTACATACATTTTGAAATTAGAAAATAATAAAATTAATGAATAAAGTATCACTAAAAATTTGTGGAATAACGAATACCTTGTCGGTTAAAACCGCACACAAAAATAAAATAAAATCCCTTGGTTTTGCCAGTAATAATTTAAATGGACCCAATACTGCATCAGATAAAAAAATTCAGTCACTAATTAAAGAGTGTAAAAATTACAAAATTGAATCAGTTTTACTTAGTCGTTACGTTTCACTTGATAAATTAATTCATCAAATCGATTTTACTAAACCAAAAACTATTTCATGCTCTTACCATTTTAGTAAATATGAATTACAAACATTACGCAAAACTTTTAAACGGCTAAAGATTGGAATTTCAATTAATCCGGAGAATTTTAATCTGCGCTATATTAAAAATATCAAAAATTTAATCAATGTTATTTATTTCGATATGAACGTATACAAAAAAAGAAGCATAAAAACATATTCACTCAATAAGTGCATTAAACAAATTAAATCTATTAAAAACTTATCCATTCCTGTTTTTATAGGTGGAGGGATCAATGGAGTTAAAGCAAAGCAAATAATTAATTTAGTGAAACCTGATGGTATCGATGTTTCACGAAGTCTAAAAAATACAAAAAATATTATCTCATCAAAGAAACTAAAAAATTTTTTGAAAGAGATTGCGGTAGCTTAATTTTTTAATCACATACTGATCTTTCAAATCTTTTAGTAAATCTTTTATTGTTAATTGAGTTTCTGGATCTCTAAAAAATGGATCTAAATCAATGAGTGGAAGTAAAACAAAATCTCTTTCTTTTGCTCGGGGGTGCGGGATAAATAAGTTTTGATTTCTAAGTTTTTTTTTACCCCAAAAAATTATATCTAAATCAATTTTTCTTGGCCCATTAACTATTCTTTTATTTTTTTGTAATTTTTTTTCAATAAGTTGAATATTTTTCATTAATTGTAGTGGCATCATCTTTGATTGAAGCTCAAGCACACTGTTATAAAAATAATTTTGATGCAGGTAGCCGTATGGTTTTGATTTATAAATATTAGCTATTTTGGAAATTTCACCTAATTTATTGAGCTCACTAATTGCGGCAGAAAAATTATTTTTATAGTTTCCAACATTAGTACCAAGGGCTAAGTAATATTTAGTTGGATACACTTACTGACTCTGCACCGTATCTTTTTGCAACTTCTGTTTTATTGACCTTAATTGTAACTTTTTTTAATTTAAATCTTTTTTCTAACATATGAGAGGAAGAGATAATTAATTTCTCTAGGGTATGGTGCTTTGATTGACTTATATATTGCTTTAACGATTTAGTGATACCAGAGTAGTCTTTAAGATTTGACATTGACTCTAAATCTTTGCCTTTAGGCACAGCGTAACTAAAATTTAATGTAACTTTAAGTAATTGTTTGTTTTTTCTTTCCTTTGGGGTAATTCCTATATTGGCAAAAACTTTTAGATTTTTTATTTCTACATTAAACATAAATTTTTATACACTTTCAGTGCTTGATAGGTTTCTTTTACATCGTGGACTCTAAACATTTTTACTCCTTTTTTATAGCAGTAAAGAGCAGATGCTAATGACCCTCCAAGACGGTTGCTAACATCGCTATTATCTATTCCATTTATCCAACTTTTTCTTGATGAGCCCAACAAGATGCCACAATTATTAATTTTGAATTTCTCTATATTTTGCATAATTTCTAAATTTTGTGCGAGGTTTTTGCCAAAGCCAATTCCTGGATCGAACCAAATTTTAGATTGAGGTATTTTATATTTATCTAATTTTTTTAGAGTTAATTGAAAAATTTTTCTAATATCATTCACGACATTTTTATAAGAATTAACCTTTGATTGCATTATTTTAGGTGGAGCGGGTGTATGCATCAGTACCAGCCCATTTTTGAATTTTTTAGTAAGTTGAAAAAGATCATCAGACCCTCCAAAAATATCATTGATAATATGTGCGCCATTTTCTAAAGCAAATTCTTGGGTTTCAATTTTTGAAGAATCAATGGAGATGATAAATTGGTCTTTTGGTAATTTTTTTAGAATGGGTGAGAGTTTTTTTATTTCATCTTTGTAAGTAATTGGGTCGCTACCCGGTCTAGTGCTTTCTGCACCAATATCTATTATTTGAGCACCATCATTTAGCATTTGCTTAATAGATTTTAATGCATCAGATGTTTTGAAATTTTTTCCACCATCACTAAATGAGTCTTTAGTAACATTACAGATGCCCATAATTGTTGGGGACAGAATAGAAAATTCAGAATTATTTAATTTCATTATTTTAGTTGCTCTTTGTATATCGCCAACAACCTATTAAACATTTTTGAAGAAGAGCTAAACCATTTTATTGAAGGAATAGATGATACATTGATAACTCCTTTTCCTGAACCAACTAAAATTATTTCATCTGCACTTTCTAAATCTGCAAATTTAATAAATTTATTACGGTAATCTTTGCCTATCTTAGAAAGAAGAAACTCTAAAGTTATTCCTCGATAAAAATTACCTTTAGGTAGAAAGATGTTGTTGTTTTTTATTACTATTAAGTTTGTAGTAGAGCCTTCAAGCAAATTTTTATTATGGAAAAATAAAATCTCTGCTTTTTGCATATCGATTCCTTTTTGAAGGGATAGTATTTTTTTATATTGTAAATTTTTAATGGAAGGATTTGATCTTTGATAGTTGATTAACGTACATTGAAAATTTTTTTTTGGACGCATTCGCGGTCGAAGAGATAGCGATAGAATATTTTTTTTAATTGCCACTCTTAGTAGATGATCATATTTTTTTATGCTTAAGTTATGTGGCATCAAATCAAGAAGCTTATTACGAGTTAATGAAAAAGGGATATTCAATTTTTTTAAACTCTTATTAAGCTTAAGAATGTGTTCATCTAATAAAACAAATTTTGGTTCCTTTCCAAATAATCGAATAGTAGTGAAAACACCTGTTGAGCCCCATAAGTGATCATAGGTGGTTTTTTTAAAATTACTTAGCCTGTAAGATTTTTTGAATAAGAAATTTGCCATCAACTGTTAAAAAAGAGTCAGGGTGAAATTGAAATCCATAAACATTATTAATAGTATCTTCTATCGCCATAGCAACATTAGTTTCAACACAACGCATTGTTATTTTAAGATTTTGATGGGAAAAAGGCTCTTTTAGTTTCAAAGAATGGTAGCGACCACCTAATAATATTTTATTAGGCTTAAATAAGGAGCTTTCCTTTAAGATTTTAATTCTTGATTGATATCCATGATATATTTTTTTTTGCTGGATTATTTGGCCTTTTTCAGCATACAAAATTTGTTGAAACCCTAAACATATACCAACTATTTTTTTTAAACCTTTGTATTGATGATAAATTTTTTGTGTTTCTGAGTAGTTAGAGGGATCGCCAGGTCCAGGGGAGAAAACTATAATCTTGCAGGAATCTAATTTTTTTTTATCAATATTAAAATAGTTTGACACATAAGTTGGGGCAAAGCTATCAAGCAAATGCACTAAGTTGTAAGTAAAAGAGTCCTCGTGATCAATGACGTAAATCATATTTTAAATAAATCTAAAAGTGATTTTGCTTTGATATAATTTTCTTTGTATTCTTTTTTTGCTTTACTATCAATGACTACACCACTTGCAGCCGAAATTGTTGCACGTTTTTTAAAATTCAAAAGGGCGCGGATAATAATATTAAAGCGCATATCGCCGTTCGCGTTAATATAACCAAAGCTTCCGGTATAAATATTTCGATTTAATCTTTCCCGACTATTTAAAAGTTTTAACGTATTAATTTTTGGACAACCAATGACTGATCCCCCAGGCATCATTGCTGAGACGATATCATGATTGCTCGTCTTTTTTTTAAGTGCTCCTTTTATCTCTGTTACATAATGATAAAGGTCTCTATATTGTTCAACACTTTTTAATTTTGAAATT
>CACIRR010000013.1 GCA_902589095.1 uncultured Alphaproteobacteria bacterium
CATTAAATTTCATTACTGATAAAACAGGACCAAATAACTCATTCTCTGCTGCAGGCAAATTATGATGATTACACTCAATGATAGTAGGCTCAAAATAAAAACCTTTTCTAAATTTATTTATTCTATTCCCGCCGGTTATTATTTTACCCCCTTGTTCTAGGGTTTGTTTAATTTTATCTTCTATGTTTTGTAATTGGTTTAAAGTAGCTAAAGGGCCCAATTGTGTAGAATTAGACATGGGATCACCTATTGTAATTGCTTCTGCTCTAGTCTTTAATTCTTTAAGGTATTCGTCGTAAATATTCTTTTGCAAATAAAGTCTTGAGCCCGCAATACAGCTTTGACCACCAGCACCAAAAATACTTGCCATAATCCCATTTATTGCATTGTCCTTGCGGGCATCATTAAAGACGACCACTGGACTTTTCCCCCCAAGTTCAAGAGATACTTGAGATAAATTTTCTGCAGAATTTTTAACAATATGTTTTGCTGTATGAACACCACCTGTGAAAGCAATCTTATTAATTTTAGGATGTGAAGTAAGTAATTTACTGCACGTATCTGCATAACCAGTTAAAATATTTACAACTCCCTTGGGCAAACCAGCTTTATCAATTATTTTGGCAAATTCTAATAAAGGAGTAGGTGCAATTTCAGATGCTTTAATTATAATAGTGTTGCCCATTGCTAAAGCTGGTGCCAACTTTACTGCAGTTAGAAACATCTGAGAATTCCAAGGAATAATTGCAGCAATAACACCAACAGGTATTCTCGTAGTAAAAACTTGCATATCTTCTTTGTCTATAGGGAGTGTTGCACCCTCAATTTTATCAACTAAACCTGCATAGTAGTAATAGTATTCAGCAATGTAATTTGCCTGAAACTTTGTCTCTTTAAACAGTTTTCCAGTATCTTTTGTTTCTATAGTTCCAAGAAGTTCAGCATTATGTTTTAACTGATCACCTATTTCTCTTAAGTATTGAGCTCTTTTAGATGGTAGAATTTTTGACCATTCTCCATGAAAGGCATTGTAAGCTGCTTCAACGGCTGCATTTACTTCAAACTCTTCAGCAAGACTAATTTCTGCAAATTCTTTTTCATTTGATGGATCAATTGATGTAAATGATTTACCTGTCTTTGAATTTACAAAATCTCCATTGATATAATTTTTAAATTTCTGCATTACGCTTCAAATATATTTTCATCATCATAAAATTCTTTCATATTTTTTTTCCATGTAGCAAAATTATTTTTTTGAATTAATGATACTGTAAAACCCCCGAATCCTCCACCAGTCAGTCTAGCCCCCTCTGCTCCAGACCTTAATGATCTTTCAACGATCATATCAACATCTTCAGTTGATGCCTCAAAATCTTTTGCATATGATAGATGACTTTCACTCATTAGTTTTCCAAATGATTTAATATTGCCATTTATTATGCATTCTTTTGCTTCAAGTACCCTAGCATTTTCAGTAATAACATGTCTTGCTCTTTTTAATATTAATTCATCCTGAATTTTACTTTCATTGAATTGCTCGGGTTTTATAGATCCCAAATATTCCACCCCAAGATATTCCTCAGCTTTTTTAAGTTGATTGTACCTTTCGTTATACGCACTTTCTCTTAGATTGCGCTGCACTGCTGAGTCTACTAAACAAAAAACCCAATCAGGTGGAAGAGCTATCAATTCAAATTTTAAACTTAAGCAATCTAAAAAAAAAGCTTTACGATGTATACCTATTGAAGATACCATTTGGTCCATTATTCCCCCGGAAACACCTATGTAATTTCGTTCAACTTTTTGAGCTAAAATGGCGATATGTTTGTCAGAATAATTTGTATTAAAAAAACTATTTAATGATTTTAAAAAACTAACACAAAGAGCTGAAGATGAAGAAATACCTCTTCCCATTGGAATTGTTGAGGATATGTAAACGTTTAAATGAGCATTTGGTATGTGTTTATTTTCATCGTAAAAAACAAAAAGACATCCTTTTATATAATCAATCCAATCATTATTTTTTGATTTTATAAAGTCATTAAATTTTTTTATTTCGTTAAAATTTTCAGAATATACCTGATACTCTTTTGTATCATTTTTAGAAATTTGAATAGTTGTTTGAAAATTTAATAGAGAGGGCAATACAAACCCACCAGTATAATCAGTATGCTCACCTATTAAATTGACTCTTGCATGCGCACTACAAGAAGCTGAAAAATCTAATTTAAATAGTTCTTTAAAACCCATGATAATCTAAATATATAAATTATTGATTATGGAAATACAGTTAATTTTTACTCAAAATAATAAATTAAAAATTCAGATTATTAATAATCAATATGTACACGGTGATTTTAAAATCTGTTTTTCTTTAGTTTATTCTATTCAAGATATAAGTGGTGCAAATATATCTAAGAAAGTTGGTCGGTATTATGAAATTTATTCTCAGGAAGATGAAATATTTTTGACTCTACAAGAACCAAGAATTGGTTCCTATAATCTCTCTTGTGGTCCTGAGGGTTTATTTGTTCTCGATAAAAATGATCACAAAGTAGAATGCAAAATCATTCCTCTTAAATTTGAAAATCCAATTGACCCAATAGTCTATAAAGATGAAAAAGATAAAATATTTGATCCAGTAATTCCATTACCTAATTTATTGAAATTAGAAAAAGAAACTATACCAATCAAAGATTTAAATTTTAAAATTCCTACAGATGAAAAAAATTTTTTTGATAACTTAAAAAATATATTTTATGCATCTAATATAAAATTTAATACATCATCAGGTTATTCTATTGTTTTTAAAAGACAAAATTTAAAATCTGAAGAATATAAAATTAATATTAAAAAAGAATTTATTTCAATTGAGTATTCTGATTATGGAGGCAAATTATATTCTATTATTACTCTTATTCAGCTAATTAATTTTTATAAAACATATCTCCCAATTTGTTCAATAGAGGACAAGCCCTCTTTAAATTGGAGAGGAATGCATTTGGATTGTGCAAGGCAATTTTATACAATTGATGAAATAAAAAGACTTATGGACTATATGTGCTATTTCAAATTAAATCGTTTTCATTGGCATTTAACTGATAATGAGGCATGGAGAGTTGAATTAGAATGTTATCCAAACTTAACAAAAGTTGGTGCATTTAGAGGGTATAATGAAATAATTCCTCCATTCTATGGAACTGGATATAATAAAACTGGAGGTTATTATTCTCGTAGTCAAATCTTAGAATTAATCGAATATGCAAGAGATAAAAATATTGAAATAATGCCTGAAATAGATTTGCCAGCACACTCATGGACATTGCTGCAGGTGATGCCTGAGCTTAGAGACTCAAGTTCTAATATAGTTTCAGAAGATGTTGGCAATTATCAAAATAATACAATCAATCCTGCTGTGGAGGAGACTCATAAATTTTTAAAAGATATTTTAGATGAATTAAGTGAAATGTTTTCATTTAATATTATTCATGTTGGTGTCGATGAGAGACCTAAGGAATCTTGGGAAGGATCTCCCAAGGTTATCGAATATATGAAAAAAAACGGCATTGGTTCTTTTGATGAATTGCAAGATGAATACATGAACACTATTATAAATATTTTAAAAAAATCAAATAAACTAACAGCAGCTTGGAATGAAGCAGCTTTACCTCCTCATAATGATATAGGCTCTGCTGGTAGTGCAGGAAAAATTGATAAATCTTGTATTATTTTTGCTTGGGAGCATCCGGATGTCGGGATAATGTCTGCAAAAAAAGGATTTAAAACAGTTCTTTGCCCCGGTCATAAAACATATTTTGATATGGCCCATAATAATTCCACGTATGAAAGAGGAATTTGTTGGGCAGCTACTATAGAAGTTAAAGATGTTTTTGATTGGCAACCTCTTAGAGATTTTGAAAATGAAGATTTAAAAAATGTATTAGGTATTCAGGGCCAGCTCTGGTCAGAAACAATCACCAATAAAGATTTTTTTGATGAAATGATTAATCCAAGATTAGCAACTCTTGCCGAAATTGCTTGGTGTTCAAAAGCAAAAAGACCATGGTCTCAATTTAGGTCATCATTGCTTCATAATTTAGATTTTTTATCAAAATTGGGCTGGAACTTTCACAATTTTTAGTGTTATGATTGTTTTTTTAAGGTGGTAAAATGAAAATTGGTGCAGTAGGTTTTGGAAGTAGAACAGCAGGTGTTTATAATGAGTTTTCTAAAATTAATCCAAATTTTGAAATGGTTGCTTATGTAGATCCACAGCCAATAGGTAAAGACTTTGCTCAGAAAAATAATTTTTTTCCCAAAAAAGCATATGCAAATTTAAATGAAATGTTAGATCAAGAAAAGCTAGATATGCTAATGATTGGATCTCCAAATCACTTACATTTAGATCATATTAAGGTTGGATTAAAAGCTGGATTACAAATATTTGTTGAAAAACCTATAGTAATAAGTGAGCAAGAAACTTTTGAGTTAGCAAAACTAATAAAAGAATATGGTAAAGAAAGAATTATTGTTGGTTTGGTTCTAAGATATTCTCAACAAGCAAGATCTGTAAGAAAATTGTTAGATCAAAACGCTATAGGAAAGATTATATCGATTGAAGCTTCAGAACATATCGTGCCTTCGCATGGTGCTTTTTTTATGAGAAATTGGAGAAGAAAGCAAAAATATTCAGGTGGCTTTATGCTTGAAAAATGCTGCCATGATATTGATTTTTATTCAATGATTACAGCAAGCAGACCTATTAAAGTTGCTAGTTTTGGTTCAAGAAGATCTTTTATTCCTGATAATCTGCCGACAGGTTCCCATGAACAATATACAAAAGATAGACTGAAAGGTTGGGAGTCGAAAACAAATGTTTTTGATAGTGACGCTGATATTGTCGATCACCAAGTAGCTATAATAGAATATGAAAATAAAGCTGTATTATCTTTTCATACCAATATGAAAGTTCCAGACGAATTTAGAAGATTTGCAGTCATAGGATCTTCAGGAATGATCGAGGGAGATTTTGTTAGGGGATTTATGAAAGCTCATGATGAAAATAATAATGTACTCATAGATGAAGATTATGGAGCAGCATTTGGAAAAGAAATAAAAGGTCACTATGGCGCAGACAGCATGATGGCAAAAGACATTAATAATTATTTGTTAAAAAATAATAAAGAATTGCCAGTTGGTGTAATAGAGTGCATGGAGGCAGGAATTGTTGCTATGAAAATTGATGAAGCTAGAAATACTGGTAAAGTAATTGACTTAACAAGCACTTGGGATAAATTCGACTCTTTATTAAGTTAGTAATTATGAAACAAAAATTAAAATCATATAATTCCCAAACATATATGGCATATGCACTAATTGCGCCTGCTGCAATTTATATAATTCTTATTGTTGCTTGGCCATTATTAGAAACAATTAGATTATCTTTCACAAATTCTAGCTTAGCAGGAGAAGATTATGTTGGTTTAGAAAATTATCAAAAAATGTTTTCTAGTAAAAAATTTAATGGAATAGTGACTAGAACATTTGTTTGGATGTTTTTTTCAGTTTCTTTAAAACTTATTATTGGTTTAATTGGAGCTGTTTTACTTAATGCCAATTTAAAAGGAAGATCAATTTTCAGGGTACTTGTAATGCCGCCATGGGTAGTTCCGATTGCAATTGGAATGCTTGGCTGGTTATGGCTATATAACGGTTATTTTGGAATTATCGCAGGTGTAGGTATGCGAACTGGTATATTGGATGGTCCTTTTGGATTTCTTGCTTACAAACAAAGTGCTTTTATTTCTACAATAGTTGCAGATGTATGGGTTGGAACACCAATGGTAACAGTTTTCTTTTTAGCTGCAATGCAGGGTGTTCCAAGGGATTTATATGAAGCTGCTTATTGTGATGGTGCTTCAAGATGGGATAGATTTTTTAAAATTACGTTACCTCAAATCACTCCTGTAATTATTACAATGTCATTGTTATCTGCTATTTGGACATTCAACTCATTTGAAATAATCTGGATACTGACTGAAGGTGGCCCAAGAGGTTCTACAACTACATTAATTATCGATACCTATAAACAAGCATTAGGAAATTATAAATTTGGAAGAGGAGCTGCTAGAGCTGTGGTTGTAATGATTTTATTAATGTTATTTGCAGGTTTTTATTTAGCTTTGCTTGCTAGAATTAATAAGAAAATTTCTCATGGATAAATATAATCTTTTTGAAAAAATATTGATCTATTCTGGCATATTGGTCTTCATGACTTTTATTCTTTTGCCTTTTGTCGAAATGTTTTATGCATCACTTCGACCTTTAGATCATTTATTTCGTTCACCATATCAATTTTACTCAGATGATTTATCTTTTTGGGCTTATCAAGAAATGTGGAATACTGTACCAATGCTTGGGAGATATATCTTTAATAGTTTTTTTCTGGCTTCTTGCGTTGCTATACTAACTCTTATCTTTGTTATTCCAGCAGCGTACGCTTACGCACGTTTTAAATTTCCGGCTAAGAATACTAGCTTATACTTACTTCTGGCAATTAATATGTTTTCTGGTGCAGTAATTTTAATACCACTATACAAACTCTTGAGGACTTTAGGTCTATTAAATAGTTATCAATCTATGATTATTCCGGGAGTTGCTTTTTTAATTCCAACATCAATATGGTTGCTGAAATCTTACTTTGAAAAAATACCAATAGATTTAGAGGAGGCTGCTTTCGTTGATGGTGCATCAAGAGTACAAATACTCAGGCATATCATAGCTCCTTTAAGCACACCTGGGTTAGTTGTAGTTGGTATTTATGCTTTCATTGGCGCGTATGCTCAACAGTTTTTATTTGCGATTACATTTAACCAGAAAAAAGAATATATGCCAATTCCAACAGGGTTATATGAATTTATAGGATATCAAAGTGTTAAATGGAATGAAATGATGGCAGCTGCTTTAGTAGGAATGTTACCTGTGTTATTATTATTTATTTTTTTACAAAAATATATTGTAGAGGGACTAACTGCGGGTGCAGTAAAAAACTAAATTGGATAAATATAATATATACGAAAAGATATTATTATATTCAGGAATATTAGTCTTTATGATTTTTATTCTTTTGCCTTTTGTCGAAATGTTTTATGCATCACTTCGACCTTTAGATCATTTATTTAGATCTCCTTATCAATTTTATTCTGATGATTTATCTTTTTGGGCTTATCGAGAAATGTGGAATACTGTACCTATGCTTCCACGATATATTTTTAACAGTTTTTTTCTTGCCTCAGTAACTTCCATAATTACTTTGCTTTTTGTTATTCCTGCAGCGTACGCTTACGCACGTTTTAAATTTCCTTTTAAAAATTCTTCACTTTATATTTTATTAGCAATTAATATGTTTTCAGGTGCTGTTTTATTAATTCCTCTTTATAAAGTATTAAGAACATTTGGTTTGCTAAATACATATCAAGCTATGATAGTTCCCGGTGTTGCTTTTTTAATACCAACTTCAATTTGGCTACTAAAATCTTACTTTGAAAAAATACCAATAGATTTGGAGGAAGCAGCTTTTGTAGATGGTGCATCAAGAGTTCAAATACTCAGACATATCATCGCACCTCTTAGTACACCTGGTCTGGTAGTTGTTGGGATATATGCTTTTATAGGATCTTACGCTCAACAATTCTTATTTGCGATTACATTTAACCAGAAAAAAGAATATATGCCTATCCCTTCAGGTCTCTATGAATTTATAGGATACACAACAGTTAAATGGAATGAAATGATGGCAGCTTCTCTTGTTGGGATAGCCCCTGTCTTAATTATCTTTCTTTTTCTTCAGAAATATATTGTTGCAGGATTGACTTCTGGAGCGGTAAAAAACTAAAGAAATACTTAAAATCTAACTTGCTTCATAGAGCAAGTTAATGTTATCTTTATTCTATAATTTAATGGAGGAAATATGAATTTCAAAAAACTATCTTCATTTCTTACAATTGCTATACTTTCACTAGTTGGCTTTAAAGCATATGCAGCTGACGTTCACGGAGTATTCTGTGGTGGTGAACTTCGACCTAATTATGTTGAAATAGCTGATAAGTACATGGAAGACAATCCTGGAGTTAACGTAACTCTAGAGGCAGTTCCTTGGGGAACATGTCAGGACAAAGTAATTAATCTTGCTATTGCTGGTGATCCTGTTGCATTTTCATATGTTGGATCTAGAACTTTAAAAGGTCTTGCAGAAAACGGACATATTCTAGAAACAAATATCCCTGCTGCGCAAAAAGCAATGTATCAGCCAGGTATCTTAAATACTGTGACACACATGGGTAAAACTTGGGGTTTCCCTCATGCATTTTCAACAAAAGCACTTTTCATGAATTGTGGATTGCTAGAGCAAGCAGGTGTTGCATGTGAAGGCCCTCAAACTTGGGATGATTTATATTCAATGGCTGAAGCCGTAACAAATAATGTTGATGGCGCGTCAGGAATTGGACTAGCTGGTAAAGATTTTGATAACACAATGCACCAATTTTTAAACTATCTTTATAGTAATGGTGGACAAGTTATTGATCCTCTTACAAATGAAATCACTCTTGATTCTTCAAACACAGTAGAAACTTTAGCATTTTACGGAAAGTTAGCAAATGTTTCTCAGGAAGGTCCTTTAGCTTGGGAGAGATCTCAACTTACTGAACTTTTCAACGATGAAAAAATTGCTATGTATATTAACGGACCATGGGGCAGAGGTCAGCATAAGGAAGGTCTTAACGTTAAGACTGTTAGAATTCCTGCTGGACCTCAAGGTAGCCAAGGTACTCTTTTGATCACTGATAGTATTGCAGTTTTCAATAATACTGGCGTTGAAGAACATGCAATGGCATTAGCAAGTATAATTTCATCTGGTGACTCACAATACAGTTTAGATACTGATTGGGGATTAACTCCAATTATGCAGTATCCACAAATTGGTTCAGTTGCACCATACAATGAAGATTATTGGATGATGTTTATTGATGCAATTGGTGATGGTGGACCAGAGCCATTATTTGTTGATTATAAAGCTTTCCAAACTGTTATGAACTCTATGATTCAAGGAGCTATTCTTGGAGAAGGGGATCCAGCAGATTTAGTTGCTGAAGCAGCTGAAGAATTGGAAGAATATAAATAATTATTTTATTATTCTGGGGCAATTTTGCCCCAGAATCATTTTAAAAAAATATTCCTTTTTTTAAATTTTTTTTCTAAATTCGAATTGTGCAGTTTGCTTTTTGGTAAATTTGAACTTTTGTAAAAGGGTATTACCCTTTCTTTTTTTAAATGATTATACATTTCAGACCATAAAGAGTTTAAAATAAACATTCCAACAATAGTAGATGATGAAGATATTCCTATATTTTTAGATTTAAGCAGCGTATCACCAATGGGACTATGATTATCTATAAATATATCACTAAAATTATATAATTTATTTTCAGAAACATCTGTAAGTGAGTCAGCATACTTTAAAGATAAAACTGTTATGACATACAGCCCCTTTTTTTTGGCAATCTTAGCGAATTCTATTGGTAATTGATTAATTCCACTATTTGAAAAAATAATAAGTGAGTCATTTTTACTAGGTTTATACTTTTTAAATATTTTACTTGCTAATTTTTTATTTCTTTCATTTGCAGATGCTTTTGTAATGCCTTCACTAAAATCAATTTTTTTATCTAAAATTGGTGTAACTCCTGCAAAAGCACCAGCTCTATGTAAACTTTCTTCAGCAATACAATGGTTGTGACCTGTGCCAAATACATATAGATGATGACCTGTTAGATATTTATTTGACAAAATTTTAGCAATCTTCTTGATTTTGTTTTTTTCTTTAAAAGATACTTTACTTAAAATTTCATTAATATTTTTAGTGAATTTTTCTATCGTGATATTCATATATAGCTTATAAATACATTCAAAATAGATAAAATAAAATTAAATAATAAGGTTAATATTTTGAATTCGATAAAGGGCAAAATTATAAATTATAATGAAAGCTTCTTTGGTGAAATTATCTTCAATCAAAACATTAATAAAATTAACAAAATTGAAAATTTTAATAATGATGTAATTATCATACCTGGATTTGTTGATCTACATTGTCATGGTGGAAATGGTTTTGATACTATGGAGGGTTATTCTTCAATTAAAGAGATGAGTAATTTTCATCTTTTGCATGGAACAACAACTTTATTACCAACAACTTGGACTAGTGGCTTTGATAATATTTTAAAAACTCTTAAAAGCATCGATGAATTAATTAATGATGAAAATAATAATATCGAAGGAATTCATCTGGAAGGGCCATTTATAAACCCTAATAAATTAGGTGCCCAACCAGCACTTACGCAATTACCCTCTTATGATTTTATTGAAAATATTTTAAAAGATGTTGATATAAAAATAATTACTCTTGCTCCTGAAATAGAAGGAATGAATGAATTCATAGATTTTTTAATAAATAAAGACATAAGGGTACAATTTGGTCATACTCTGGCTGATTTTAAGACTACTAATGAGTATTTAGAAAAATATAACGTTGGCTTTACTCATTTATATAATGCTATGTCCGGTCACTCGAGTAGAAAGTCTGGAGTCTTATCAGCTGCATTATTAAATGGAAAGCATGCTGAAATAATATGCGATGGATATCATGTAAGTGAACAAGCAATTAAAATTGCTAAAAAATGTATTCCTGGGTTGTATGCTGTTTCTGACTCTATTTCAGCAACTGGATTATCTGATGGTGAATATAACTTTGCTGGAATAGAAATTATAAAAAAAAATAATATTGTAACGATAAAAGACTCTAATACGTTGGCAGGGAGTGCAATAAATATGTATCAAACTTTTAAAAATTTAATACAGATGAGTTTTTCATTTGAAGAAGCTGTAGAGATGACCAGTTTCAATGCAGCTAAATATTTAAATTTAAATAATATTGGCTTAATTAAGGAGAATAAAATTTCTAATTTTATAGTTCTTGATAACAATTTGAACTTAGTTGATATATATTTTAATGGAAAAAAAATTAATGGTTAAATCTTTAGTTTTACAAGAGGCTCTAAGCATTCCTTCTGTCATTGAGCAATTCATTAGCATTGATAATAATCCTTATCTAGAAATTGCTAATTTAATTAATAATAAAAAAATAAAATATATAGTTACAGTTGCAAGAGGCACTTCTGACTGTGCAGCTTTATATAGCTCTTATATTTTTGCTAAATATCTTGGACTTCCAACTTATAGCATGCCACCATCTATTATAACTCTTGAAAAATCTAAATTTAATTTTTCTGAAGCATTGGTTATTGTAATCAGTCAATCGGGTAAAAGTGAGGACTTAGTTGAATGTGAAAAAAAATCTAAAGAAATGGGTGCAACAACAATGTTAATTACCAATAATGAAAATAGTCCAATTATTAATGAGGCTCATTACTTTTTCAATATGCATGCTAGTGAAGAGAAAAGTGTAGCTGCCACCAAAACATTTGTACAAACATTATTAATTTTAATAAAACTTGTTTATCTCATTCAAGAAAAAGATGAAATTAACGATCACATAAAAATCCTATCTGAGTTTCTTTTAAACGACTCCCAAAATCAATGGGATACTAATTTAGTTGATCCATCAATTAACACAGGATATATTTTAGGAAGAGGAGTCGGTTTTGCTCTTTCGAATGAAATCTCTCTTAAATTTAAAGAATTATGCCAGGAAATGATAGAGCCATTTAGTAGTGCAGAAGTAATGCATGGACCAAAAAGTTTAATTCAAGATTCATTTAAAATTTTTATGCTAAGTATGAATGATAAAAGTGGCTTATCAGTTATAAAGGATAGTAAAGAAATAACTAACTATACAAAATTAATGTATAATATCTCTTCAATGGATAATAATAATTTTTATTATTATCCAAATAAAATTTCAGAACTCGACTCCATAACTCTAATGTCTAAATTTTATCCTTGGATTGTGCGTTATGCAAATAAGAAAGGTCTTGATCCTGATAATCCTCGTTATTTAACTAAAGTAACTAAAACTTATTAATAAATTGGAAAATTTTGACTTAGTTGTTGTCGGTGCAGGGTCAGCTGGGTGTATAGTAACGAACCAAATAATTAATCATTCAAATCTTAAAGTCTTATTAATTGAGGCTGGACCCAATGATAGCAATCCAGTTATTCAAGTCCCTCTTGGTTATGGGATGACTTTTTACCACAAAAAAATGAATTGGAATTTTTATTCCACTCTTCAAAAAAATTTAAATAACAGAGAAATTTATTATCCACGGGGCAAGGTGATCGGTGGCTCAGGCTCAATCAATGCTATGATTTATGCAAGAGGATTGAAGACTGATTTTGATAATTGGGCTTTTAGCCAAAAATGGTCATGGGATAATATAAAAAGTGCCTATCAAAATATTGAACTTGCAGTTCAAAGTAATACAAAAAAAATACCTCCCTATAAAATACCTGTAAATGATATAAGCAGTCAACATCATCCAATTCTTAAACATTATTTTGCAGCATCACAAGATTTTGAGTTTAAAAGAAATAATGTGTTAAATAGTTCGACAGACAATCAAGTTGGTAATTATAATGTTAATATTCTTAATGGCTATCGTGCATCTTCAGCAAAAATTTTTTTAAAACCAATTAAAAATCACCCCAATTTAACTATTCTAACAAATGCAGAGGTTCAAAAATTATATTTTGAAAATAAAAAGATTTCTGGTTTGAAAATTAAGCATAAAAATACAATCGTAAATATTAAACCTAATATTGGTACAATTCTATCCAGTGGATCTATTATGACACCCTATCTTTTAATGAAATCTGGAGTAGGTAATGCAGCAGAATTACATCAGCTAAATATACCTCTAATATTAAATAGCCCTCACGTAGGCAAAAACTTACAAGATCATTTAGGTTTGGATTATTTATACAAAACTTATAAGCCAACCTTAAATGATGAACTGGGTACTTGGAAGGGTAGATTAAAGACTGTCTTAAAGTATTTGTATAATAGACAAGGTCCACTTTCTCTAAGCCTCAATCAAGGGGGTGGGTATATAAATTGGAATTCTTTAGATCCCTATCCTAACATCCAATTATATTTTAATCCCTTAACGTATTCAGTATCATATAAAAATAAGAGACCGCTTCTTAAAACAGATAAATTTAGTGGTTTTATTATTGGTTTTAACTCATGTAGACCTAAGAGTAGGGGGGAAGTATCATTAAAATTAGAAAATAATAATTACTTACCAGCTATAAATCCAAATTATTTAAGTGATGAAAAAGATATTCATGATCTTTATTCTGCATTTGATTTTATTAGAAAATTTTCAGCAAATAAACATATTAATAGTATTATTAAATCACCAGTTAATATTGACCCTATTAAAGCAAGTGACTCAGAATTACTTGATCATTTCAAATCAACTGCAACAACAATTTACCATCCATGCGGTACATGTCGTATGAGTGCGGACATTAACACAGGGGTGGTTTCAGATAAATTGAAACTTCATGGTATTGAAAATCTATGGATAGTGGATGCATCGATCATGCCAAATATTACCTCAGGAAATATTAATGCACCAGTTATGATGTTGTCATATTTATCTAGTAAATTAATTTTAGAAGAATTAAAACATTACAAGAAATGAAAATTAAAAAATTAGAAACCTTTACTAAACCTTTTGTTAGTTTTGTTAAAACGACGCTAGAAGATGGTTCTGTTGGATTTGGACAAATGTCTACTTATCATGCTGATATAACTGCACAAATATTTCACAAACAAGTTGCTCCTTGGATTTTGAACAAATCATGGGAGGATTTTGATGATATTGAAAACTTAGTTTTAGAAAAAGAACATAAATTTCCTGGATCATATTTATTGAGAGCCATTGCAGGTTTAGATACATCTTTATGGGATTTAAAAGGTAAAATTTTAAACAAGCCAGTCACTGCACTTATTGGAGGAAAACCAGGTGATTTAAAGGTTTACGGATCATCTATGAAGCGAGATATTTCAGCAAATGATGAAGCCGACAGATTTAAGAGGCTTCATCAAGAAAAAGGTATTGATGCTTTTAAATTTAGAATAGGCGCTGAATGTGGAAGAGGTCTTGATGAGTGGGAAGGGAGGACAGAAGATATTGTTCTAACAATAAATAAGTCTCTTGATCAATCCATAATAAAACTTGTGGATGCAAATAGTTGTTATTCAGCAGATCAAGCAATTCAGATCGGAAAACTTTTAGAAGACAATGATGTTTCTCATTTTGAGGAACCATGCCCCTATTGGGAACCTGAACAAACTAAAAAAGTTACTGATGCTTTATCAATTGATGTAACAGGTGGTGAACAAGATTGTGATCTGCGTATTTGGAGGGATATGGTTGATCGAAAAATAGTAAATATATTTCAGCCTGATGTTATGTATTTGGGAGGTCTAACGAGAACTCTTCAAGTTGCAAAAATAATTGAGAGAGGTGGATATACATGTACCCCACATGCTGCCAATTTATCTCTAGTTACAATGTGCACAATGCATTTACTGAAAGCTATTCCAAACGCTGGGCCGTATTTAGAATTATCTATTGAGGGAGAAGATTATTATCCATGGCAGCAAGAACTATTTTTGGACAAACCTTTTGAAGTTAAGAATGGGAGCGTAAATATAAGCGATAAACCTGGTTGGGGTGTAGAAATTAATCCACATTGGATAGAAACTGCTGCATATGAAGTTTCGGAGGCTAATTAACTATTTACTTTACTCAAAACTAAAAATATAATTTTTTAAGGAGTTATTATGGCAACTTATGAATGTAAGACTTGCGGTATGTCAGTAAATGCAACATGTGCTAAGTGTAATGAGCCACTTGAAAATGATTCATTAAAAAAAGATGATGGTTCAGAGGTTCAAATTTCTAAATGTCCAACTGGACATGGCAAAATTAAATCACCAATGTGTTGTGGTGCTGACATGGCGTGTACGTTGAACTAAAATAAAAAACTATTTAATTTTTGATTAACAGCTTCTGCTTGTTCAATTGTTGCTCCGTGTTTTGCATTTTTAATAATATGAAGTTCGCTATTAACAATTTTTTTGGAAATTCCTTCACTCATTAAAGGAGTTGAACCAACTTCATTATCTCCTGTCATAATTAAAGTAGGCATCTTAAAGTTTAGGTAATTTATATTTTGTTGATCAGACTCCACAAAAACTTTGTAAGCAGATAAAAAATCTTCATTGTTTTTTTTTTCTAAAAGATTGTAAAAAAATTCATAAACTTCAGGATTAGTTTTGATAAAACTGCTAGAAAACCATCTTTTGATAGAGTCTACTGTAATACTATATCCATTTAACGCCTGACTATATCGATCGTGAACAGCTTTAATTTGCTCTTTTGATCTATTAAATACACTAGCTATTAAAACTAATTTATTTACTTTATCATAGAATTTTTCTGTAAAGTGTTGAGCAATAAGTGCTCCAATTGAAAATCCTACAATATTTATTTTTTCTGTCTGTAATTCATTAATTAAATTTAATAATTGATTATTAAAAATTTCAAAATTTAGTTGTTTATAACCTCCAGTTGACTGTCCATGATTTAACAAATCATAAAACAAGACAGATTTTGTTGGAAAGAATTTTTTTTGAGGATACCACATTGTATTATCTAATCCCACGCCATGAATAAAAATAGTTACTGTTTCATCTTTAATGTTATTAAATTGATAATAAGTACCGAGCGAGTCCTTATATTCCTGAAAGCTCATTTTGCCCTATGTTTAAAAGAGTCTTTTCTAAAACTATATAAAGCCTTAGGATCAACTTCTACATTTATTATAGCTGGCTTGTTGCAAACTAGCGCATCCTTAATAGTTTTTTTGACGTCTTTGAGTTGAGTAATATAATAGCCTTTCGCTCCATATAACTCTGCAAGTTCATGAAAAGGTGGGCTAGAAATATCAGCACCGATATACCTTTTGTTATAATAATCTCTTTGATATGCTTTTTCTGCCCCCCATGATCTATTGTTCATTACAATTGTAATCGTATTTATTTTATGTTGAACAGCAGTAGATAATTCTGATACTGTCATCCCAAAACCACCATCACCCATCAAACTAAATACTGGAGTGTTAGGTTGTGCCAGTTTCACACCTAGGCCTGCAGCAAATGAAAAACCTACTAATCCAAAATCTAATGGGGTGAATAATGATTTAGGTTTAGAAAAATAAAACTGATCAGTTGCTTGAAGACATAATGTACCAGCATCTAGTGTGACTGATGAATTTTTTGGCAAGATTTCTCTTAATTCCTTAAATAATCCTGACGGTTGAATTATTTTTGAATTCGTATCTGCTTCATTATCTCTATTTTTATAATATTTATTTTTTTCATTAAAAAAATTATTTACCCAGACAGTATTATTTTGATTAAATTTTTTAAGGCTTATCAAAGATGATAAATTTTCTAAAAATTTTTTAGCATCATTATTAATTCCTAATTCAATAGGAAAATATCTACCAAGAGCAATTGGATCAATATCTACCTGTACTATTTTCGCAGACTTAGAAATATTATCATAGGAATAAAATGTTGAATTAAAACCAAGTCTTGTTCCGATTGCTAATATTAAATCTGCATGATTAGCTAAATAGGAAGCCACTTTATTCCCTCGTGGCCCCATTTGCCCAGCATATAGATCACAATCAAAAGGTATAACATCACCATGTCCTGCAGAGGACACAAGTGGTATATTTAAACTTTTAGAGAGTGAAGTGACCTCTTCTTGAGAATTTGAATTTTTAATACCTGCGCCACAAATTATTATAGGCTTCGTAGCTTTTTCAATTAAAGAAATTACTTTTTCTAATTCGTTTTTATTAATATTTTTTTCTTTAGTTTCATTTTCAATTGTAAAACTTTCAAAACTCTCATTGCCTGACAATATATCTCTAGGAATATTTACATGTACTGGCCCCCATTTACCATTTTTTGCTAATTGCATAGCTTTGTTTAATTCCACAGCAATATTTTTAGTTTGATCTATAGAAAATGTTTTTTTTGTTATGGGCTCAAAGAGTTTTTGTTGATCAACTTCTTGGAACGCATCCTTTCCTTTATGCTCAGTTGCTATCGCTCCCGCTATTGATAACAAAGGCGAAAAAGCTGCCTTTGCTTGAGCTACGCCAGTTACCAAATTGGTAGCACCAGGACCATTTTGACCTGCAATTATAACGCCATGATTGCCTGAAGCTCTAGCATACGCATCAGCCATATGTGTTCCTGTACGCTCATCCCTTACATCTATAAATTTGATACTCTTTTCATCATATAAAGCATCAAAAAGCTCCATTGTGGCTGATCCTATTAGACCAAAAACATGCTTTACATTATTTGCTTTTAAGCACTCAACAACGGCTTTCCCACCTGAAATAGGAGGGTTATTTTTTTTTGTCATTATGAAGCAGCTTTAACTTTACTTTTTGGTTTACTTTTAAAATGAGGGATAATTTTTTCAGTAAATATTTTAATACTTTTCATACAATCTTCATGTTTGACTTCAGGAAAATTCGACCAAACTTTCAAATTTTGTAAGTTAAGCTCTCTTTGCATTTCTTCAATTTTAGCGATTATATAATCTACAGTGCCAAAGAGCATGTTTCTTTCATGTAAAAATTCATATGAAAGTAAATCTAATTTATGATCGGTCTTTGGAAGTTCCTCTCCTGGATTCATATGAGTTCCAAGACCTCTCCAATGGCACACCCATCTCATGTAATTAACCATTTGTTCACCAGCTTTTTCTTTTGCTTCTTCCATAGTATCAGCAACGAACATATCTCGTACAACGCTTATACCTTCACCTAATTCAACATGACGTTTTTCTTTTTCAGCTTTTGCTTTTTGATAAATCTCAAAGCGTTTTTTTAGTGATTGAACAGGGGGTATCCACATAATAATGCTAATATCATTTTTTGCTGCCCACTCTATTGAGCTTGGACTATCAACAACTTGCCATAAAGGGGGGTGCGGTTTTTGAACTGGCTGAGGCACAACACTAATTTTCTCTAATATTTTAGTATCGAGATCCATGAACTCAGAGCTTGGAGGACTCATGTCATGCTCCCACTCAAAATTTGGAGCTGGGTAAGTGTAAAATTCTCCTTGATGGTTAAAAAATTTTTCAGTCCATGCTTTTTTAATAATTGTAAGAGTTTCCTCAAATAGTCTGAAGTTTTTAGCCTGGTCTTTCATATCAGCATCTGCGTTCATATTTAATGCTTCTCTTCCATAAATTCCTCTTCCCACACCAGCCTCAACTCTTCCGTTAGATAGCTGATCTAGTAATGCTATATCTTCAGCAGCTCGGATAGGATTCCAAAATGTTATTATTGATGCAGCTTGACCAATTCTAATTTTATTGGTTCTTGCTGCTATATCTGAACTTAACAGAACAGGGTTTGGACAAATTTCCATACCTTCATGACTAAAGTGATGTTCAGAAAACCAAATAGAATCCCAATCATTTTGATCACAATATGTAGCGATCTCTCTTATTTCGTTGAGAATTTGATTATAAGTTTTTTTATTTCCCCAGTTAGTTGAATTACAGAAATAGCCAATTTTCATTTTACCTCCCAATGTGAAGGCGACCTATCCCACTTCCGTATAATGACGACGAGTTATGTATCGCTACCTATATGCCTATTATAAATACATAAAATTTCAATAAAAAACGTCCAAATCTCAAAAAAAACTATAAAAAGTTATCATAAATTATGATTAAAAATATTATTTTTGATTTTGATGGTGTTCTTGTCGATAGTGAAATTCTTGTAGCAAAAGCATTTAGTAAATACATGCAGGAACTTGGAATAAAGACAAACGAAAAAGAGTTCGCAAATTTAGCAGGTAAAAAAACTGTTGAAGTAATTGATATTTTATCAGAAAAATATTCTCTTAAAGATAAACAAAAGTTTTTTGATGATATAATGAATATTGCCTCTAATATTTATAAAAAAGAATTGAAAAAAATTGTTGGTGTGGAGGAATTTTTAAAAAAATCTAAGCATAATTTGTACATTGGCTCAAACAGCATGAAGAATAGGATATTGGATGGGCTTAAAAGAGTAGGGCTAGAAAAATACTTTAATCCAAATCACATATATTCTTTTGACTTAGTTGATAATCCAAAACCACATCCAGATATTTATTTAAAAGCAGTTAATGATAATGATCTGATAATCGATGAAACAATTATTATAGAAGACAGTGTAGTGGGTGTAAATGCTGGAAAAAATGCCAATATTAAAGTTATTGGTTTAACAGCTGGAGGACATTGGCATACTGATAGAGATGAAAAAGAGTTAATAAATGCAGGAGCAATTGCTACTGCTAATAATTATAATAAAATAGAAGAAATTATAGAAAGTTTATAAGATGGGCCCAGCTATTAAAGGAAATCCTTTGCAAATGTTTGTTTACTTATTAGTGCTCTCTTATGTTGTTGGTGAGTTTATAATTCCAAAATATACCCTAATTTCTTTATTGAATATAGCGGGATTAATAGGTTTAATTTCAAGCTTAGCTCTTTTCTTTTCATCATTAAATTTATTTAATTCCTATAAAGAAAATCCTAAACCTCAAACTCATACTAAAAGAATTATCAAAACTGGAATTTTTGCTTACTGCAGAAATCCAATGTATATGGCATTTATTTTATTTCACTTTAGCATGTTTTTAACATTTGAAAATGTTGCTTATTTTTTAAGTGCTTTTGGTTTATTTATTTGGATAAACAATTTCGTAATTCCAAAAGAAGAGAGGTATCTTATTGAAACTTTTGGTGAAGAGTATGATAGGTATTTAGATGCTGTGAAAAAATGGATGTTTTTTTAGGGTATTGAAATTTTAAATTACTGAAATATATTTCCCGAATGAAAAAAATATTAATATTACTCTTGCTAATTTCATTTAATGTTAGTGGCGCGGGTACAGAGTCGAGCAATAATGACTCGACGACCACATCTGATCAAATTAACAGTTTATATGAACTAGCTGAAAAGCATATCTATAACAAAAAATATGACAAATCTCTTAAGTTACTTAAAAAACTTACCAAAAGGGAAGATTTAGGCACTAGAAGAGCAGATATTTATAATCTCCTTGGTTTTAGTTACAGAAAATTAGACAATCCTGAACTCGATAAGTCTTTTGCAGCTTATATGATGGCTTTGGAATTAGATCCAGAGCACGCTGGAGCTCATGAGTATTTAGGTGAACTTTACTTGATGCGAGATCAAAAAGATGATGCTCTAAAAATGCTAAGTAAATTAGAGAGCCTAGTTGGAAAAAATGCTGAGGAGTATAAAGACCTTCTCGAGGCAATCGAAAATTATCAATCTTAATAAATAATTTTCTTTATTTTTTGATTCTTATCAACTTTAATTAACATGTCTGCATTGACAGGCATGTTTTTCATCATCCATTTAGTCAATTTTTCGTAATGTAAGATAAAAGTTTTGGTTGCATTTTTGTTCATAAAATTTTTAGTTTTTATTTTTTTGGCATTATTCTTTTCTTGAGCATATCTCCATTTTAGAACAAATTCAAATGAGGGAGGTTGAAGATAAATAGTTTTATCAAAACTATTAAATATTTTTTGATATTCAATTTTTAATTTTAGATTATAAAAATTTCTCCATTTAAAATTTTTATCAAATATCTTTTCAATTTTATTTAAATTCTTATGAAGATAATTTTTTGCTATAGGTTTTGCACCACAGCACCATCCCTCTAAAATTAGAATATCAGCTTTACTAAAAGCATTAGTTTTTTTTGAAATATCGTCTTTGAGTTTATTGAATGTTGGCGTTATTATTGGAAACTTTTTTTTATTAAATTGCATAATATGCTCTTTTAGTTTTTTTATGTCGTGAGTACCTGGCACGCCTCTAGTTAATAGAAGAGGGTGCACTTGATTTGAAAGTTGATATCTACTTTTTTTAGATAAATAATAGTCATCAATACTAAGAAGCATTACTTGTTGTAATGAAGTTCTTTCAATAACTATTTTTATTAATTTAGATAAAGTTGATTTGCCCACACCTTGAGAGCCACTAATAATAAATTTATTTTCATTAGTGTTAATTATGTAATCAATAATAGGCAATATATAATTAGAAATATAATTGTTAGATAAATTTTTGGACGTTAATTTTTGATGTTCTTTTTTTACAATAGAAATAATATCTTTTTTCATAAATTTAATGAATTTTGATGATTTTAATTTATACAATAAATTTAATTAATGAAATTTCTTTTTGATTTAGGTGGTGTTTTTTTTGATTGGGATCCCAATCATTTCTTCAAAAATGTGTTTGATGATGATGAAGAAAGAAAATATTTTTTAACTGAGGTGTGCAATGATCAATGGAACTTCCAACAAGATGCCGGTAGATCTATTGCGGATGCTGAGTTAGAGCTTATTCCTAAATTTCCACATTACGAAAATGAAATTAAAATGTATTACAAAAACCATCGCAAAATGATTAGAGGTGTTTTTGAGGAATCAATAGAGATACTAAGACAGCTTAAAGACAAAAATTATGAATGCTATGTTTTATCTAATTGGTCAGCAGAAACGTTTGAAGGAATACCAATAGATTATCCTTTTATGCAGTTATTTGATGGTCTTCTAATTTCCGGCGAAGACAAACTTATTAAACCTGATCAGGCTATTTATAAATTAGCAAAAAAACGCTTTAATTTAGATCCAGAACAAACTGTATTTATTGATGATAAGTTAGAAAATATTGAGGCTGCTCAAAAAATGAATTTTAAAACAATACATTTAACAAATCCAAAAAAAATAGAAATGGAAATTAAAAAATTTCTAGTTTAATCTTTTTTTTGTCTCTTTATCAAACAAGTGATAATTTTCATCTTCAATTTCTAATGAAATTTCATCATTTGCTTTTATTTTAGTATTACCATTTTCTCGATAACATAGATAATTGTTTGATTTATCATAACCATAGATAATACTGTCAGCTCCAAGTTTTTCTATGAGGTCTACTTTAATTTTTATACTACCATTTGTGCTTACTTTTAGGTTTTCTGGTCTAATACCAAAAATTACTTCTTGATCATTCAAATCTTTATTTATTGAGCATTCAAATCCATCTGAAATAAATTTATTTGAATGAATTTTACCATTAATAAAATTCATTTGCGGCGTTCCAATAAATTCTGCAACAAAATGTGTTGCTGGCTTTTCGTAAACTTCAATAGGAGAGCCTACTTGTTCAATAACTCCTTCATTTATTACAGCTAATCGATCTCCCAATGTCATCGCTTCGACCTGATCATGTGTAACAAATACACTTGTAACGCCCATTTGCTTTTGTAGTTTTTTAATTTCAATTCTAACTTGTCCTCTTAATTTTGCATCTAGGTTAGATAAAGGTTCATCAAATAAAAAGGCTTTTGGGTTCCTTACTATAGCTCTACCCATAGCAACTCGTTGTCTTTGACCACCAGAAAGCTGACCTGGTTTTCTTAAGAGAAATTCCTTAATTTCTAAAAGTTCAGCCACTTGGTTTACTTTTTTTTCTATCTCTTCTTTTGACTCTCCTTTATTTTTTAATCCATATGCTAAATTCTTGAACACATTCATGTGAGGATAAAGAGCATAATTTTGAAAAACCATTGCAACATCTCTTTCAGAGGGATCCACTTTGTTAATTTCTCTGTTATCTAATTTAATTACTCCACCTGTAATATCTTCTAAGCCAGCTATCATTCTTAATAAAGTTGATTTACCACATCCGCTTGGACCAACAAATACCATAAGCTCGCCCTCACTAATACTTAGAGAAGTTTCATTTACAGCTTTTGTTCCATTTGGATAAATCTTAGTTACATTTTCTAACTCTAAATAACTCATTTATTTCTCCGTTTGTATTAGGCCCTTAATAAACCATCGTTGTAAAAAGATTACCACCAACACTGGTGGTATCATAGATAAAATTATGTATGAAAATCTCTCCGCAACTCTTGGGAGGTTTCCACCTTCGTAAGACTCTTGAAATATAATTTTCATTCCCATTACTACGGTCCAATATTTCTCATCTGTAGTCATAATTAATGGCCATAAATACTGACTATACCCATAAACGAACATGAAAATAAACATCGCTGCTATCATTGTTTTGGACAAAGGTAGAAGAAAATCAATAAAGAATTTCCAACTATTTGCTCCATCTAATTTTGCAGCTTCTAAAAGTTCATCTGGAACAGATTTATAAAATTGTCTAAAGAAAAATGTTGCTGTGGCTGAAGCTACAAGAGGTAGAACTAAACCTGTATAGGAATTCGTTAAATTTAAATCAGAAACTATTTGATAACTTGGTAAAATCCTTACCTCTAGAGGCACAAGAAGAGTAATAAAGATTAACCAAAAAATTGGTGTAGCTAGTTTAAATCTAAAGTAAACAATAGCATAAGCAGACATCGCAGATACTATTACTTTTACAGTAGCAATCCCAAATGCCATAATGAAGCTATTGATAAACATACTGGTAGCAGTTATTTCTTGAGAAAAACCACCTTTTCTATTGAGTACTTCATTATAATTATCAAAAAACTTGTCACCAATTCCCCATTTCATTCCTTCAGTAATTATATCAACATTCTCATGCGTTGAACTTGCAAAAGCAATCCAAATTGGCACAACCATGATTAAGACGCCAAGCCATAAAATAAAATGTGCAGTAAATTGAAGTGTTCTTGAGCTCATTTTGACTGAAATAATCCTTGAATAAAAAGTCGTTGCAAAAATACAATTATTATTACTGGTGGTATCAATGATAATATTACATAGGTATATCTATCAACACTGTTACCACCGTAAATCATTTTTAAACCCATAACTACTGTCCAGTACTTCTCAGAAGTCGTCATTATCAGTGGCCACAAATATTGATTATATCCATAAACAAACATGAAAATAAACATTGCTGCTACCATTGTTTTGGAGAGTGGAACTAGAAAATCAATAAAGAATTTCCAGCTATTTGCTCCATCTAGTTTTGCAGCTTCCAAAAGTTCTTCAGGAATAGATCGGTAATATTGACGAAAGAAAAATGTTGCAATTGCTGATGCAGATAAAGGCAATATTAATCCTGCATAAGAGTTTAATAAATTTAAATCAGAAACAATTTGGTAGCTAGGTAAAATACGAAGTTCCAAGGGTACAAGTAATGTGATGAAAATTAACCAAAAAAACAATGTTGAAAAACGTGTTTTAAAATACACAAGAGAGTAGGCTGCCATCATCGAAACAAATACAGATAGGCTTGCAATTCCAAAAGCCATGATAAAACTATTATAAAAAATTCCACTTGCGGTAATTTCTTTTGTAAAACCACCTTTTCTATTTAGAACCCTATCGTAATTTTCAAAAAACTCTCCCCCAATCTTCCACTGCATACCTTCATTATAAATATAGCTATTGGTGTGGGTTGAGCTGGCAAATACGAGCCAAAGAGGAACAATCATAAGAAGCACACCCCAAATTAAAATGGAATGAGATACAGTTGTTCTGAATATTCTGCTCATATTAGTTGTAATGAATTTTTCCTTCAATAAATCTAAATTGAAATACAGTGATCACTAATACTATTAGCATCATGATTATTGATTGAGCCCCAGCACTGCCAAGATCCAAACCTTTAAATCCATCTATATAAGCTTTATAAACAAGTGTTTTAGTTTCTCCACTTGGGGCACCAATCGTAGTGGTGTCTATAATCCCTAAAGTGTCAAAAAATGAATAAGTTATATTAATGATTATGAGAAAGAAAGTTGTTGGCATGAGAAGGGGAAAAGTTATTGTCCAAAATCTTCTAAAACTACTTTTACAATCAATAATGGATGCTTCAATAATTGATTTTTGGATGTTTTGTAAACCTGCTAAAAAGAAAATAAAGTTTGCACTTATTTGTTTCCATGAGGCCGCAATAAATACATAAATATAGGCGTCATAAACATTATCATACCAATCAAAACCCCAAAGTCCGTTAAAAAAATTATAGAGTATTCCAAGTCTTTCACTAAAAAAGTAGTTGGCAGTCACTCCAACAACAGCGGGTGCAATTGCATAAGGCCATATTAATAATGTTTTATAAGTGCTTTTACCATGAATGACATTGTTAGCTTGAACAGCCAATAGCAAACCAATTGAGCAAGAAAAGAATGTGATCACAACAATAAAAATTAAAGTAAATTTTAATGCTGTAATGTAATTGGGATCAGATAAGACAAAAGTAAAATTATCAAAACCAGAAAAATATCTTCCAAATCCAAATGCATCTTGTATCGTGAATGCATCTCTAAAAGTTTGAACAATAGGCAAATATAAAAAAATTAATATTATTGCAAGCTGAGGAGCAATAAAAAAATATTGTGTAAAATAAGAACTAAACTGAACTCTTTTCATAATTAATCTGGAGGGCTTTTCAGCCCTCCAATTTTAGTTTGATGTTATAAAGTTTTAGCGAACTGAGCAAGCAATTTAGATGCTCCCTCGTCCATTCTCTTCATGCCTTCCTCTATGCTAATTTCACCATTAAGCATTTTTGGGAAATTTTCATAAAGAACTTCACGAATTTGTGGCCAGTTACCAGCTCTATATCCTCCAGGAATAGTTGAGCCAGTTAAACTTAACTGTTCACCTACTGCTTTGTGATAAGGTGAAGCCTCATAGAAGCCAATCTCATTCGCAAGATCAGTTGCTGAATAAGTAACAGCAGCGTAACCAGACATATTGTGATAGAAAAGTTGCTGTTCTGGTGAAGTCATAAAGTCTGCTAATTTCATCAGAGCTTCGTATTCAGCATCAGATTTTCCAGATAAAATCCAGTTTGCAGCACCACCAATAAATGTTGGATATTCCTTACCACCAGTAATTGAGTCCCAATATGGGATATGATTAACTGTGAAGTTTGGCACAACACCTTTCATTCCACTAAATGATGCAGCAGATCCAAGCCAGAAAGCTGCTTCGCCAGCAATAAATGGTGCTTGGTTATCTCCCCATGCACGACCTTTATAATCATACCAGCCTTTATCTTTCCACTCTTTTACTTTAGTCCAGTGCGTAATAAATTCTGGAGTATCAGCAAACAAAGTAGTTGTTGGAACATCATCATAACCATTGTTACCATCAGTCATAAGTAGATTATGTCTTGAAAAGAAATTTTCAGTCCAAATCCAAGGGCTGTGGCTTTGTAATAATGGCGTATAACCAGCTTCTAGAATTTTAGGTGCAATTTGTTCAAATTCCTCATAAGTTTTTGGAACTTCAACGCCAGCTGCTTCTAGAATATCCATATTTGCATACATTAAACAAGTTGAGCTGTTAAAAGGTATACCAATCATTTTTCCATCTGAATCAGCATAGAAATTTCTGATACCAGGGATGTAATCATCTTTATTAAAGTTAACACCATATTTAGCAGCCATGTCTTCAAATGGATATACAACACCATTTTTAACCTGCGCTACCATGATTGCAGCTCCCGCATCATATACTTGAACCATGTGTGGATGTTCACCAGCTCTGTAAGCAGCAATAAATGCAGCTAGGATATCCTCATAACTCCCTTTACTTGTTGGAATAAGTACAGACTCATCCTGACTAGCATTCCATCTATCAGCAATTTCATTAATAATAGCTTCTAGTTTTCCAGTATGTCCATGCCAATAATGTAGCTCTACAGGAGCAGCGATTGTTGGTGTGGATAAGAAAC
>CACIRR010000014.1 GCA_902589095.1 uncultured Alphaproteobacteria bacterium
AATTTACTCCCTCAATAGGAAAATTAGAAGATGATGAAATTTATTACAGCTTTGGTTATCAAGCTAATGGAGTTAATACTGCACCATGGTCAGGTAATCAATTAACTAAATTGATTACGTCAAACAGTAAAGAATTAGAAATATCAAACTTATACAAAGGGCTTCCTAACAAATTTCCTTTTCCTAAATTGAGGTTATTTTATCTTAAATTAGCACTAGCGTATTATAAATTTAAGGATAAATATTAATGAAAAATAAAATTATTTTATTTTCTTTTGCTATTTTTTTATTGATGGGTTGCGCGGATACAATATCAAAGAAGGGAAAAAAGGGTGATTTCTCCTTTAGAAAATGTACAAGCTGTAATTCAACAAATTAAATGACATCTCCGCAATCCTTAAATTACTACATGCCTCCTGAATGGTACCAACATGAATGTTGTTGGATGCAATGGCCACATGAAGATCCAAATAGAAATTCGTATCTTGAAGTTGAAAGTTGGTCACATTTTGATTTTGAAAAGGGAAGACATAAATGGGCTGAAGTAGCAAAAGCGATATCTAATTTTGAAAAAGTAAAAATGATTGTTCACCCTATAGATATAAAAATTGCAAAAACGATACTACATAATTCAATTGAGATCTGTGAGATTAAAAATGATGATTGTTGGGCACGAGACTCCGGTGCTACATTCTTATTAAATGATCAAAGAAAATTAGGAGGAATTGATTGGGAATTTAATGGTTGGGGGAAATTTAGTCCTCACGACTCAGATAATAAAATTGCAAGATTTATGATTGAGAAGTCTTCAGCAGAATATTTTAAATCCACAATGGTTCTCGAGGGAGGCTCTATACATGTAGATGGTGCAGGAACATTAATTACAACGGAGCAATGCTTACTAAATAAAAACAGAAACCCAAATCTTTCAAAAATAGAAATAGAAGAAAACCTAAAAAAATATTTAAACATTAAAAAAATTATTTGGTTAAAACACGGAACTGACGAAGGTACTGATGGACATGTTGACAATATAGCCTGCTTTGCTGATGAGAATAAAGTTTTAGCTTTAGCTTGTAATGATAAACAGGATCCATTTTATGATAAATTAAATGAAAATCTTGAAATATTAAAAACGGAAAAAGATGCTGAGGGTAGAAGATTAGAAGTTATAGAAATTGAAATGTCCTACAAGAGACTTATTCCTGATGATGATGAACCAAGCTCATATATAAATTTTTACATTGCAAATGGAGGAATAGTCATGCCTTCATTTGATGATGAAAAAGCAGATAAAAAAGCTCAAAATATTATTAAGTCAGTTTTCCCTAAAAGAAAAATCTTAGCACTTAATGGAATTGATATTTCTCTTGGAGGTGGAAATATTCATTGCATAACACAACAACAACCATTAAGCATTAACAAATGAATTTGATAGGCGATTCTAAAAAACATTGTAGTGACGCAAACGAAAATTATTTTCAACATATGGCAGTTGCTCAAAAAATTTCATTTGAATTGCTTAAAGCTTCATTAATGGCCTTTCTGCATTCTATAATTCCTGCATTATTTCAAACCAATGCTAGTAAAAAGATAATAGATTTGAATAAATATTTAGAAGAAAAAAAACGAGTTAAAAATGAAGGTTAAAATAGCTGCTACACAAATGAGTTGTGATTGGGAAATCGAAAACAATTTAAATAAAGCCATAAAATTAGTTGAAACAGCTGCCCAAAAAGGGGCGAATATTATTTTATTGCAAGAATTATTTCTAACACCCTATTTTTGCATTCAATATGATGAAGAAATTTTTAAATTAGCTCAAACTTTTGAGGATAGTACTCTGCTTAAAACAATGAGTGACGTTGCAAAAAAAAATAATGTTGTTTTGCCTATAAGTTTTTTTGAAAAAGACAATAATTCTTATTTTAATTCTTTAGCAGTTATAGATGCCGATGGGCGTATACTTGGAAAGTATAGAAAGTCTCATATACCTGATGGAGCAGGTTATCTTGAAAAATATTATTTTAATCCAGGTGATACTGGCTTTCAAGTTTGGGAAACTAAGTTTGGCAAAATTGGTATTGGTATTTGTTGGGATCAGTGGTTTCCTGAAGCAGCAAGAATTATGGCTCTAAAAGGTGCAGAAATTCTTCTTTACCCTACTGCTATTGGAGATGAATTAATGAGTGAATATGACAGCTCTGACGCATGGCAAACAGTAATGAGAGGTCACGCTGCTGCCAATATCATGCCTGTTGTTGCCTCCAATCGAATTGGTTCTGAGTCAGTTAAAGGTCAAGTTAATGGTTTTTATGGAAGATCTTTTATATGTGACCGCTCTGGTAAGATGCTCGCTGAAGCGTCAAAAGATAAGGAAGAAGTCATCATAGCAGATGTTGATACAGAGGATAATCATTTATTTAGAAGAAATTGGGGACTGTTTAGAGACAGAAGGCCAGAATTATATAAAGAGATATTAACACTAAATGGCAAAATTAAAGATTAAGATACCACTTAAGTTCAGTATTTGAAATTTCTGAATTAAAAGACTCTTGCTCTTTCCTTTTTAAATCAACGTAAATTTTTACATACTCCTTTGTTAAATATTTATTTAATACTTTTGATTTTTCTAACCTTACAAGAGCATCATTGATATTTAAAGGCATATCTTTATCAGGATTATCACAAGCGTTATCTGTCCTAGGTATATCCGGTGTTAATTTATTTTTAATACCAAACATAATGCCACTTAAAATTGATGAGAGGACTAAATAAGCATTTGCTTCAGCTCCTGCTACTCTGTGTTCAATTCTTGTAGAGTCTTCATCGCTAACTGGTATCCTAAAAGCAACGGATCTATTATTTGGACCCCAGCTCGAATTCACTGGAACAAATTGATCAGGCAGAAACCGTCTATAGGAATTAATGTTAGGGGCAAAAATTGCCATAGAGTCGTACATTGTCTTTTGCAAACCAGCAATTGCATGGAGTAAATATTTATTTTTTAATTTATTTTTTGAGAAAATATTTACATTCTTTTTATCGTATAAACTCAAATGAACATGCATACCGCTTCCCGCTTCGTTTAAATATGGCTTTGAAAGAAAAGTTGCTTCATAACCATGTTTGACAGCTGTTTCTTTAACAAGTCTTCTTAATAAAACAGAGTCATCTGCAGCTTTTAATAAATCAGTCGTGCTATTAAGATTTATTTCAAATTGACCAGGGGCGAATTCAGAAGAAGCTGTTGATGCAGGTATATTTTGAATTTTACAAAATTTATTTATGTCTTCTAAGAAATCATAGAAATCATCAAGTTCACTCATCCCATAAACTTGTGTGCCTTCTGCCTGCCTCTTATTTCTTTTAGAAATTGGTGGGGTCGGAACTTCATCAAGTTTTTTTCTTGTTTTAATTAAATAGAATTCTAACTCAAAAGCCACTCTGGGATATAAATTTAATGTTGAAAAACTATCCCATACGTTTGCTAAAACATTTCTTGGGTCCATTATTGATGAATAACGTGAGTCATCTTGTATTGAAATTAAGACTTGAGCTATCTGATCTTTATGCCAAGGCATCATAGACAGAGTATGTTTTACAGGAAAATAATTTGCATCAGGATCACCGTCGGTAAACCCCCTACCCTCTGCATCAGGACAATAGCCAGATGTATCGAGCAAAAAGGTTGAATAACAAAACTGTACTCCAGATTTAAAAATTTTATCTGCATCAGCAATTGGAATTCTTTTGCCCCTGATTATACCCGATAAATCCCCTAATATTACATCAAGATATTTAACTTTTTTGTTTTCAGTTATAAAATTATTAAAATCATCAATATTGGCCAAAGCTACTTTTTTGAACTTAGATTTCATAAATTGAATTTAACTAAGCAATTTAAACAATAAATGAAAGTAAATTTATATAATTTTTAAAAAAAGTGTTGAAAAAAAGCAATTTTTTTGTTGTTATAAAATTATAATTTGGAAGGAAAATTTATGCCTAAATACGATTTATCAAAACGAATTGTAAATGGTGAACTTTCACGTAGACAAATGCTTAAAGGATTGGGAGCAGCTGGTGTTCTTTCAACAACTGTTCCTCTACTTCCTAAAACAGCATTTGCAAAACAACAAGTTCAGTTATTTACATGGGGTGGATACGATGATGAAGGTCTATATTCTGGTTACATAGACAAGCATGGTGGTGATCCTGAATATTCCATATTCGGAGATGCAGAAGAAGGGCTTCAAAAACTAAGATCTGGTTATGTAGTTGATGTTGCGCACCCTTGTCACTCAGACCCTCCACGATGGAACAGAGCTGGAGTAATACAGCCTCTAGATACAAGCAGATTAAGTAACTGGAACGATCTATTTCCTGAACTAATCAATATGAGTTCTATCAACTTTGATGGACATTATTGGATGGCTCCAGTTGATTGGGGTGATACATCTATTGTTTATAATCCAGATAAAGTTGATTGGGTAAAACCTGGTGAAGAAAGCCTCAGCCTTCTTTGGGATGAAAGAATGAAAGGTAAATTTGCCATTATGGACTCTGCAGCAGATTCATGGTACGTCTATGCTATTGCGCTTGGTCTAGATGTTAAGCAAATGGAAAAGATTACAAAAGCTGATGTAGATATGGTGTATGAAAAAGCTGCCGGTTGGAGAGATAATGTTAAAATGTTTACAACTGATACGGCAACTATGGAGCAGGCTCTTATGGATGAAGAAGTTTGGGCTGCTTTATGCTGGAATGAGTCTTCATGGAATTCTGGATATCCTATGATGAGTCCAAAAGAGGGTAACCTTACTTGGTCGTGTGGATTGGTAATTCATAAAGACGCTCCTAATCTAGACTTAGCATATGACCTAATTGATGCAGCTATAAGTGCGGAAACTTCTGCTTATATGCTTAGTGAATGGGGTTATGGTCACTCTAATAAGAAAGGCTTTGAAACAATCAGTAAGGCTGATTTAGCTGAACGAGGTGTGGCTCAGGATCCTATTTCTCATTTGCAAAATGGCCACTTCAATAACAGTCCTTCAGATGAAGTTAATGACTACATCGAACAAAAATGGGCTGAATATACAATTGGAGGATAATAATTTATTTACCCGCTCTTTTTAAGAGCGGGTTTTATCAATCCTTAATAATTTTTAAGTTTGTTGAATTAAAATTCACAAAACAACTATCATTTTCACTAAAAGTTTCTTTAGATTCATTTGTTGATACCATCAAAATTTTCTCAGAATTATCAAGTTGAATATAAAAATAAGTACTTTCTCCATAAAATGAAATATTTTTAACTTTACCCTTAAAGTTACAATCATATTTTGAGTCACTTACTTTTGAAATATTTATTTCCTCTGGTCTGATCGCTATATTAACTTGATCACTCTCAATAATATTTTTATGATTTTTTAATTGCATTAATCCGAAACCATCTACTGAAATAGAAATAAAGTCATTTGCAATACTCTTAAGATCAGCATCTAAAATATTAATATTTCCAATAAATTGAGAGACAAATTTATTTTTAGGGTTGTGATAGATTTCTCTCGGTGGTGAAACTTGAAGAATATTTCCTTCATCCATTACAGCAATTCTGTCAGACATTGTCATTGCCTCTTCTTGATCATGAGTAACAAAAATAAAAGTAATACCAAGACTCTTTTGTAAATTTCTTAATTCAATTTGCATTTCTTCTCTTAATTTTTTATCAAGAGCGCCAAGAGGTTCATCAAGAAGTAGTACTTTTGGTTGTTTAACTAAAGCCCTTGCAAGAGCAATTCTTTGTCTTTGACCTCCAGATAATTGATTTGAGTATCTATTTTCATAACCTTCTAACTGAACCATCTTAAGAGCATTTTCAACTCTTTCTTCCATTTCAGCTTTGCTTAAATTTTCTTTTCTTAAACCAAATTCAATATTTCTCTGAACATTAATGTGGGGGAAAATAGCGTAGTTTTGAAATACCATATTTGATGGTCGAAGGTTTGGTGGAAGAGATGTCACATTAGCATCATCAAAAAATACTTCACCTTCTGATGGATATTCAAATCCAGCTAATATTCTCAGTAAAGTAGTTTTTCCACATCCAGATGGTCCAAGTAGCGAGAAAAATTCACCCTCTTCTACTTCAAGATTTATGTTTTTTAAAACTTCAACATCTCCAAAACTTTTGGATAAATTTTTAATTTTGATATAATTTTTAGTACTCATAATTTTAAATACCTATACTGAAGTCTTTTTTCTTGCCCTGTCCAAGATTTCTTAACCAATATGCTGTCATAACAATTAAAGAGGTGACTATAATAATAATAGCACCCAATGCCAATATATGAGGGAATTTTTTTGGAAACCTTAATTGACTCCACATATAAATTGGAAGTGTTTGATCACTGGAGCTTAAAAAGAATGCTAATATAAATTCATCGAAGGAAATAACAAATGCCAAAAGCAATGACGCAATTATCCCTGGGAGTAAAAGTGGGAAAGTGACTCTCCAGAAAGTCCAAAAAGAATTTTCACCTAAATCCATCGAGGCTTCTTCTAAACTTTTATCAAAACCTTCCATTCTAGAAATTAAAATTAGCATACAAAAAGGTGTGCAAAAAAGAATATGAGAAATAGTAACCGGTATTAAACCTAATTTTAGACCCATACTAGTCCAGATAACTATTAGAGCCACTGCAATTATAATTTCAGGAATTATAAATGGCAAAAGTATTGCTCCATATGATAACCCATGAAATTTAACTTTGTATCTTGTAAAAGCTTTAGCAGCAAATAAAGCTATGAATGTACTTACTACTGAAGCAATTATACCTACTTTAATACTGTTAAATAGTGCTTGATGCAGTCTACTTTTATTCCACATTTGAATATACCAGTCAAAAGTAAAGCCCTTTAAGGGAAAAACCATATGGAAAGAGTCATTGAAAGAAAAAATTGGCAGTAAAAGAACAGGAATGTATAAAAAGGCAAAATAAAAAACACAATAGATAAAAAGTGTGTTGTTCTTGTTATACATTATGACATCCTCATTGAAACTTTCTTAGTGATATATGTAACTAAAGCAGCAACCAAGCAAACTGTTGTAAGCATTAGTACTGCGGAGGCTGCACCTAAAGGAAAATTATTTGCCCTGCCAAACAAGCTTTGAATCATATTTGATAACATTCGACCATCAGTCCCTCCAACTAACTGTGGTGTGACATAATCCCCTACTGTTGGAATAAAAATAATTAATATTGCCCCAATAACTCCTGGTAATGACAAAGGAAAGGTCACCCTCCAAAATGTTTCAAATTTAGTATTACCAAGATCATAAGATGCTTCCAAAAGAGATTTATCAATTTTATCAAGCGATACATACAAAGGTAAAATAGCAAATGCCGCCCATGCATGAGATAAAGTGATTATCACAGCTGCCTGATTGTATAATAAAAATCCAAGTGGCTCATCAATCATACCTGTTCCCATAAGAGCAGAATTAATTACCCCTTTATTTCCTAAAATTACTCTCCATGAAAAAACTCTGAGTAGATAGCTAGTCCAAAAAGGAAGTGTCATTAAGACAATCCATAGCATTTTATTTTTTTTGACATAAAAAGCTATGTAGTAAGCCAATGGATAAGTGGTTAATAAAGTTAACAAGGTAACAAAAAATGATATTTTTACAGATCGAAAGAGAAGCATTGAAAAGATAGGTTTTGAAAAAAAATCTTCATACCTGCCTGTGGTAAAAGTTCTATCAATTTCAATCATTGATATTTGAGTATTGAAACTTGTAAATATCATTACTATCATTGGAGCAGCCATAGCAAAAATAACCAAGATTAATGCAGGGCTTAAAAGAGTATATGCTTTAGCCTGATCACTTCTAAAATATATATTTTGTATAGTTGAGTTCATATTAAATTAAATTTTCTAAACCTCTTTTATAGAGTGAATTTGCAATAATGATACGTTGAATTTCACTTGTACCCTCCCAGATACGGTCTGCTCTTAACTCTCTAAAAAATCTCTCAGCAACATTTTCCCTCATATAGCCTCTACCACCAAATATTTGTACGGCTCTATCTGCTACACGGTTAGCCATTTCAGATGCATATAGTTTTATCATCGAACATTTAGCATGAAGAATTTTGACATCAGTTTGGTTATCATGCTCTTTACAAATTTCAAAAAGCAAGACTCTTGTTGCAGCAAGTTCAGTTACACTATCAGCTAACATTGACTGAATTAATTGAAAATCTTTTATTTTACTTCCATTAGCTTCTCTATCTTTGGCAAATTTAGTTGCTTCAAATATTAATCTTTCTGCTGCCCCACAACACCTAGCAGCAATTCCTAATCTTTCATGACGAAACCAAGAATGTGTATATGCCATTCCATCATCTTCTTTTCCAATGATACAATTCGACGGTATCTTAACGTTATTAAAATTGTAAATACAATGATGATGAGAAAAAGTATGAGTAAATTCTGGAGTATCGATTAATTCAATACCTTCTAAATTTTTATCAACAATAAATAAGGCATGTTGATCTTTGTTTTTTCCATTTTTTAATTTTGCTTGCAAAAAAAAGAAGTCAGCTTTGTTGGCGCTAGTGACATACCACTTTTCACCATTAATTATATAATTACCATCAATCAACTCAGCTGTAGTTTTGATTGAACCATTTACATCTGAGCCTGATCCCTTTTCAGTAATAGCATAACATTCTTTTTTTTCACCTTTGAGTAAAGGATTCAAATAGTTTTCTTTTTGAAAAGTTGTAAAATTTTCTTCCATCCAATCTTGTGCCTCAGAGAAACACCAACATAATGCATTAGTTACTCTTCCTAACTGTTCCCAAATAATCATTTGCTCAAACATTGAAAGCTCTAAACCACCTTCTTTTTTTGATATTCCCATACCAGGCAAGCCGAGCTTAATTGCTATATCAGAATGCTTTTTTTCAATGTCAGATGGCAAATTACCAGAATTTTTTTCTGCATGTACTTCCCAAGGAATTAACTCATTATCAACAAATTTTCTTATTTTGATTTGCCATTCTAAAGCTGATTTTGTCATTCCACTATACATTAAGAATATCCTTTAAATTGTTTCGGAAAATGAGTTTTAAGATAATCAATACATATTTTCTTTGACTCAGATCTAGAAAATTTTGATGGCTCATCTAATTGATTAAGCCATAAACCCATAATTAATGATTGAAATGCTATTGATAAACTTTTTTTGGATAAATTATTTTTTTCAATCTTAATTAATTCAGAAAATATATTTTCTGTTACATTCTGATAATATAAATCTCTTTCTCTACAGATTTGCCTATAAGCAGGCTTGAATTTAATTTCACTAAAGAAAGTAAACCATACAGAAATTTTTTCTGGGGTACATATTTTGGAACTAAAATCATTTTCTATCATATTTATTATTTTTAACTTAGGATCATCTTCAGCTTTTTTTAAATATTTATCAAATGATGTCAGATATTCGTTAGAAATAAATTTCAAAGTTTCTATCAACAGTAATTCTTTACTTTTGAAATGAAAGTTAACTATTCCTTGTGATAAACCTGCGCCTTGAGATACATCATTCATAGTAAGGTCATTAATGCCTTTTTTTGATAAATTTTTAATCGTTGAAGATATAAGTCTTAAATTACTATTTTTTTTATTCTCTGATCTTTGATTTTTACTGGCCATTTAAATTCTCTAAAATAAAGTGATTTTTTCATAAAATTATTGTTTTTTCAAGGAATTTGGTTGAATGGTCATTCAAAGAAATATAAGAAATCAATATGCCAAAAACTAAGTATGATGTAGCAATTGTAGGTGGCGGTCATAATGGTCTCACGACTGCATGTTATTTAGCTAAGGCTGGGTTAAAAGTAGCCGTAATCGAACGTCATAGTTATGTTGGTGGAGCTGCTGTAAGTAGAGAATTGCATCCAGGCTGGACCTATTCTAATTGTTCGTATGTATGTAGTTTACTTAGACCAGAGATATTTAGAGATTTAGAGCTTTCTAAGTACGGTTTGCAAATAATTCCATATGAGGGAAGCGCTACAATGCTTGATGATGGTAGATTTTATGCTCACTATAGTGACCATGATCTAAATTACAGATCAATAGCTCAATTTTCAAAAAAAGATGCAGAGGCTTATGAGAGATTTGGTAAAGACGTCATGAGGCAGTGCAAAATAATCAAACCTCTTTTAAAAATGACACCTCCTGATCCAACTTCATTTAGACCAAAAGATATTATGGGGCTTTTGGAGTTTGCAAAATATTTTGCAGCAAAAGATGAACTAGGAGGATTAGGAGAAAAAGAAATTTATGACACTATTCGTTTTTGGACAATGAGTGTCCGTGATTATTTAGAAGAATATTTTGAGTCAGATATAGTCAAAGCACATTTAGCTGGATCAGCAATAATTGGCACAGCTCTTGGCCCCTATTCACCAGGTTCAGCTTACGTATTATTACATCATTATATGGGTGAGGTTGATGGAACTGTTGGCGCATGGGGATACTCACGTGGAGGAATGGGATCAATTACAAAAGCAATGGCTGCTTCTCTAAAAGCAAATGGAGGTGATATCATTGCAGGGTCTCCCGTAACTAAAATATTGATTAAAAATAATCGTAGCCATGGTGTTGTTCTAGAAAATGGTGATGAAATATTTGCAGATAAGTTAGTTTCAAATCTTGATGTGAAAAGAACTTTTTTAAAAGTTGTTGAGAAAAAAGAATTGCCTGATGATTTTTATAATGCAGTAAAAAATTTTAAAATAAGAGGGTCTTCAGGAAAATTAAATATTGCACTTGATGATTTGCCAATATGGAAAAGTATTCCTGAAGGTGATCCTGCTGGAACAGGTGACCTACATATTACCCAAAGTATTGAAGAAATGGAAGGTGCATATGATGATTGGAAAGATGGACGATGGTCTCAATTTCCATACGTAGATATGTGCATACCGAGTATCAATGATCCAACAATGGCACCTCAAGGTAAGCATTATATGTCTGTTTTTGTTCAATATGTTCCTTACAATTTAGCAGATGGGGGATGGACTGAAGAAAAGAGATTGGAGTTTGGTAAACATGTTATGGGTAGAATTGGTTCATACTCCGAAAATTTTAATGACATCATAAAACATGCTGAAATTAGAACACCTAAAGAACTTGAAAAAGAAGTTGGATTAACTGAAGGAAATATTTTCCAAGGTGAGCTTACAATGGATCAATTAATGTTTAATAGACCAATACCTGGATATGCCCAATATAAAACACCTATTAAAAATCTTTATATGTGTGGATCTAGCACTCATCCAGGTGGAGGTGTTATGGGAGCGCCAGGAGCAAATGCTGCTAGAGAAATTCTAATCGATTTAAAAAAACAATTTAATTCACATTACATATGAGAAAATTTGATATTATAATTATAGGGGGAGGACACAATGGTTTAGTGGCAGCAAGTGTTCTGTCAAAAAAAGGAAATAAAGTTCTAGTTATCGAGAAAAATGAAAATTTAGGTGGTCTCTCTAACTATGTTAACTCGTTAAGTTATATATCCGAAGAAGTTTTAAAAGAATTAAATATTAAAATTGAAAAAGATATAAATGAAAATTATGTTTCTGCTTTATCTGATGATTTAAATCACACTGTACTTAAAATTACTGGTAATAAAAATATTGAAATTTTACAAACTAATGCGAGTGAGTCTGATCAAGCAAATTTTTTTAACCTAATCAATAAATACGATTTATTTGCTAGAACATTAAGATCATTCATGTTTAATAAACCTCCTAGAGTTAAATCAGGTTCAAGATCCGATATATGGCAATTATTTTCAATGGGTTTTAAAGTTAGACTTCTTGGAAAAAAAAACATGCGAGAATTATTACGTGTTATCGGTTTAAATATAGCAGATGATTTAGAAGACAATATAAATAATAATACTCTTAAGGGATTGATTTCAAGCGAAGCTGTTATTGGAACAAACCTGGGTGCAAGATCTCCAGGGTCAATATTAAATTTATTGTATAATCAGGCGACAAATAATTCAATTTTTAGAATTAATAAATACAATACAAACTCTTTTTTAAATTCCATTAGAGAAATTTGTAAAAAAAATAATGTTGAAATTGAAACTAATAAAAAAGTAGAGAAAATTGGTATTTCAAATCAAAATGTTAATTCAGTTCTACTTGATACTGGAGAAGAAATTCAGACTTCTTTAATAATCTCGAATGTAGACCCAAAAACCACATATTTAAAATTGGTCGGAGCTGCTAATCTTGATACTGACTTCATTCGAAGAACCAAAAACTATCGAACCAAAGGAACAGTAGCTAAAATTCATATCGACTTTAAGAATGAGATAAAAATTAATAATTTAGACACAAAATATTTATCTGGTAAATTTGTTTATGCTCCAGATATAAAATATATAGAACATGCTTTTAATGATAATAAGTATAATAAATTATCATCTAATCCCTGTTTAGAATTTTACATCAATAAAAATAGATTGTCTGCAAATGTTTATTTTATACCTTATTTAATCAGTTCCTCACATGACAAGACAGAAATATTATCAAATGTTAAAATGATTTTAGAAAAATTTATTACAGAAAATCAAATTCTTTCATCGGCAATTGAAACGCCTAATGATATTGAGGATAAATATAATATTAGTGGTGGTCACTGGAGTCATGGTGATATGGAAATTGATCAACTTTTAATGATGCGTCCATTTTACGGATCCTCCCAATATTCAACTCCAATAAATGGTTTATATCTGTGTAGTGCAGGTACACACCCTGGTGGTGGTGTCACAGGCATTAATGGAATTAATGCTGCAAAACAATTACTAAAGGACAAGCGTAATGGGTAATTCATTTTCATTTACTAAACCTCTTTTAGAGACACCTTTTCATGAAAGGACTTATGAAGCTTGTTATAACAATGATTGGTATCGTTGGGCTGGATACAAAATTGCAAGGGAGTATTCTAATACAGAATTAGAATATACAGCTATGAGAAATACAGCAGGTGTCTTAGATATAACGCCAATGCATAAGTATGACATTAAAGGAACAGATGCGATAAAATTTGTAGATAAATTGGTTACAAGAAATGTAACTGAAATAAACTCTGGCCAAGTTATGTATATTATTTGGTGTAATGAAGACGGAAATGTAATCGATGATGGTACAGTTTTTTGTTTTAACTCAAATCACTTAAGAATATTTTGTGCAGAAAGAAATTTAAATTGGTTTTCTGATACAGCAATTGGGTTTAATGTTGAAGTAGAAGATGTAAGTGACACTATTGCAGCTTTAGCATTTCAAGGTCCTCTTACTTGTAAAATTTTAAATTTATTAAATGTTAAAGATATAGAAAACCTAAAACCATTTTACTTTGATAAATTTGATCTTAATGGTTGCAAGGTTACTATATCAAGAACAGGTTTTTCTGGAGATTTAGGTTATGAAATTTGGTGTAAAAATGAAGATGCAATTAATGTATGGGACTCACTATTTACGTTTAATAGAGACTACAAAGTTTTACCTGCAGGTATGAATGCATTAGAAATGGTAAGAGTTGAAGCTGGATTTATTCAACCTAATGCAGATTTTATGTCAGCCGAACAAGCATTACGACCAAATAGAGTGAGGAATCCATATGAATTGGGTATGGGCTGGCTAGTAGATTTAAATAAAAACTATTTTACAGGAAAAAAAAATCTAGTTAATCTGAAGAAAAAAACTTTAACTAAAAAATTAGTTGGTCTAGATATTCAAGGTGATAAACCTGCTATTGGTTCAGTTTTATATGATAAAAATAAAAAAGAAATTGGAATTGTAACAGCGGGTATGTGGTCACCAAGCTTAAAATCTAATATAGCTTTTGGCTATGTTGATAAGGATCATATGAAAATTGGATCTAAAGTTTTTGCTGAAATATATCATCCTGAAGAATTAGAATATAAAAAAATATGGGCTGAATGTTCAGTTGTAAAAAAACAGTTTTTTAATCCACCTAGACGGCATAAAGTACCAGCTGAGATATAAATAAAATGGAATTCAATCTTTCAGAAGAGCAGAACCTTTTAATAAATACGACTAAATCTTTTGTAAAAGCAGAGTTACTTCAACATGAAGAACTTTTAGAAAAAACAAATAATTTACCAAAAGAATTATATGATGAAATTAAAAAGAAAAGTATTGAAGCCGGTTTATATGCTTGCAACATGCCAATTGAACATGGTGGAGGTGGTTTAAACGCTTTTGATTTAACTTTAGTTGAAAAACATTTAGGTTTTGCATCTCTGGCCTTAGCGGAAATTGCATGGCGTCCACAAAATATCTTAATGGCCTGTGAAGGTGAATTAATTGATCAATACTTAAAACCAGCCATTACTGGTGAGAGAAAAGATTGTATTGCAATGACCGAACCTGAAGCCGGTTCTGATCTTAGAGGAATGAAAACCAATGCAAAAAAAGATGGTGATGATTGGGTAATCAATGGAACTAAACATTTTATATCAAATGCTCATATTTCTGACTTTGTTGTTTTATTTGCCTCAACTGGAACAGATGAACAAGGAAGAAATTTATTGTCATGTTTTCTAGTTGATCTACATCAAAAAGGTGTTGAAGTAGCTAGAGGCTACGACTGTGTTTCTCATAGAGGTTATGTAAATAATGTTATTAATTTTAATGACTGCAGAATACCTGGAAAAAATATTTTAGGTGAAAAGGATAAAGGTTTTGAATTAATGAATGTGTGGTTAGAAGCAACACGATTAACAGTGGCAGCAACTTCTGTATCAAGGGCAGAAAGAGCATTTGATATTGCGCTTGACTGGTCAGCAAATAGAAAACAATTTGGAAAAGTAATTGGAAAGTTTCAAGGTGTTTCTTTTAAACTAGCCGATATGGCTACAAATATTAAAGCTGCAAATCTAATGCTACTTGAGTCAGCATGGAAAATTGATCAAAAAACTCTATCATCCCAAGATGCAGCAATGACAAAATTATTTTGTACTGAAATGCTTGGGAAAGTATCAGATGAAGCGATTCAAATTTGTGGAGGCATGGGTTTGATGTCTGATATTCCATTAGAAAGAATCTGGCGTGATGCCCGAATAGAGCGTATTTGGGAAGGCACAAGTGAAATCCAAAGGCATATTATCTCAAGATCTTTATTAAGGCCTCTTGGGGCTTAATTTTGTGAACTTAAATAAATTATTTAGACCAAAAAAACTTGCAATAATTGGTGGGTACTGGGCTGATTTTGTTTATGATGAGAATATAAAAATTGGCTTTAAAGGAGAAATTTGGCACATTAATCCAAAGAGAAAAAGCTCAAAAAAAAAGAAATATTACAAAAGTATAGCTGACTTACCGTCAATTCCTGATTGCGTTTATGTTGCAGTTTCAAATGATTTAACAATTCAATTAATGAAAGACATTTCTGAAATTGGTGCTGGAGGCGCTGTATGTTTAGCTTCAAGATTTTCAGAATTAAATACTGCAGAAGGAAAAGAAAAAACTAAAAAATTAATAAGTAATTCCGGCAAAACTCCTTTTTTAGGCCCTAATTGTTACGGATTTATTAATTATTTCGACAAAGTATCAGTTTGGTCCGATCAAGTTGCGGGTAGTCAAACAAACAAAGGTGTGGCTATTATTTGTCAAAGTGGAACTATTGGAAATACAATTAGCTTTAATCACAGATCTCTTCCAATAGGATACATAATTTCATTGGGCAACCAGGCTAAGATTGGCATTGAAGATACAATTGAATATGCCCTAAAAGATAATAGAGTTACGGCAATCGGCATATATGCTGAAGGTTTCACAAGCATAAAAAAGCTAATTAAAGTATTAAAAATCTCAAAAGAAAAAAAAATCCCAATAGCGATAGTCAAAGTTGGGAGATCAAAAGTTGCATCTGAAACAATTTTAACTCATACAGGCTCATTAAGTGGCAAAGAAAATATCTATGATGCTTTGTTTAAAAGAATGGGAGTAGCTAGATGTGAAACATTATCAGAGCTTACAGAGTTACTAAAATATTTTCATACTCATGGAGTTATTTCAAATGATCAAATATCAATTATGGGGCCATCAGGTGGAGATATGGCAATGTTAGGAGATGCAGCTGAAACTTTAAATTTGAAATTTGGAAAGATTAATAAGCAAATTAAAAATGATCTAAAAAAAGTAAATCATCCAGGTGTTGTGATCTCAAATCCTTTTGATATGCAAACATATAATTGGAATGATCCTGATAATATAGAGAAAACATTTAAAATTTTTTTTAAAAATCAATTTAGCTCAATAAGCTTAATGCTAGATTTTCCAAATATGGAAAAATGCGATACTGATGAGTGGGATGCGATAGTTGATAAATTTATAAAAGTAGCAAAAAAATACAAAAATGGAAGTCTCATTTCTTCATTATCCGATACAATGCCAAAACATATTCGTGATAAATGTATAGAAAACGGCATTTCTCCTCTTCAAGGAATGAAAGAGGCACTGTTCACAATTAAAAAAGCAATAGAACTAGGAAGTATTTGGAAGAATGAAACACCTATAAAAAGCTATAAAATACAAAATAATAGTAGCAAAAAAATTAAAACTTACGCCGAATTTGACTCTAAAAAACTACTAAATAAAATAGGAATTAAAACTCCTAAGGGTATAATTTCAATTAAGAATAAACTAAAAAAAGACAGCTCAAAAATTGGCTTTCCATTAGTTGCTAAAATTCACTCAAAAGAAATTTTTCATAAATCTGAACTCAATGGTGTTATCACCAATATTAAAAATATTAATGATTTAATTACCAAAACAAAAAAATTTAAAGATCAAATTTTATTAGAAAAAATGATTAAGGATACCATAATAGAAATTTTAATAGGTATAAAAATTGATGCTGAATTTGGTCCTGTAATAGTTATAGGTGCTGGGGGAATTTTTACAGAGCTGATAAGGGAAACAAAAACTCTTTTATTGCCCTTAACAAAAAAAGATATCAAAAATGAATTAAAAAATATGAAAATAGGTAAAATTTTATTTGGTTATAGGAATAGAAATGCCGCAGATATAGAAGGTTTAGTTGATGCTGTTTTAAAATTGTCTAAATTTGCTGAAAAAAATATCAATAAGTTGCACGAAATTGAAATTAATCCACTAATTGTTTGCAAAAAAAATAAAGGTGTATTTGCTGTCGACGCACTAATACATTATTTTGAAGAATTATGAATGAACCTGTTAAAACAAAAATAAAAAACTCAATTCTTGAAGTTACAATAGATAGACCTAAAGCAAATGCTATTGATGCAAAAACAAGTATTATTTTAGGAGAAATTTTTTCTAATTTTAGAGATGATCCAAATCTAAAAGTAGCAATTGTGACTGGCGCTGGAGAGAAATTTTTTTCAGCTGGATGGGATTTAAAAGCTGTAAATGAGGGGGAAGAAGCTGATGCGTATTATGGAGAAGGTGGGTTTGGTGGATTACAAGAACTTCCAAATTTGAATAAACCAGTTATTGCAGCAGTAAACGGTATAGCGTGTGGTGGAGGATTTGAAATAATGATTTCTGCAGATATTATTGTAGCTTCCGAAGATTCTACTTTTGCATTACCTGAAATTAATGTGGGTGTAATAGCTGATGCAGCAACTATAAAACTTAGAAGAAGGATACCGTATCATGTAGCAGTTGAATTTTTGATGACTGGAAGATGGATGGATACTAAGGAAGCCAAACATTGGGGTCTAATTAATGAGGTAGTTGAAAAAAAAGATGTATTAAAAAGAGCTTGGGAGATTGCAACAAAAATTTCAAAAGGACCTAACTTAATTTACTCTTCAATTAAAGAAGTTCTAAGAGAAACCGAAAATGAAAAAGAGTTACCTTCATTTAAAATATTAAGATCTCTAGAAACTGTTAAAAAGGTATATGGTAGTCACGATTTAAAAGAAGGTGCATCATCTTTTGTAAAGAAAACTGACCCTAAATGGCAAGATAAATAATATTTTTCTATATTTTCATTGAATGCATATTCAGCGAATGATACTATATCTATATAATGAAGAATGATTATATTTCAGAAATTTACGAAAAAGATAAACTAGTTTTACATCCTTATGAAAACTTCAATGATAGAGGAACGTATAATAGAAAACTAATAACTAAATCAGATAACATCTATTTATATGACGAGAACGGAAACAAATTTATAGATGGTCCTGGAGGAATGTGGTGCAATAATATTGGGCATGGAAACAGAGAAATTGGGGAAGCAATAAAGGACCAAATAGATAAAATGGATTATTGCAGTCCATTTTCTGAGTCTACAGAAGTTTCTGCAGAATTAGCATCTGTATTGGCAGATCTTTCTCCAGGAGATTTAAATACCGTATTTTTTACCTCGGATGGATCAACTGCAAATGAGACTGCACTTAGATTTGTTATGTTTTATAACAATATTTTAGGCAAACCTAACAAGAAGCATATAATAACTAGAGATAAAGCTTATCATGGAAGTACGTACTTAACTGGATCAATCACAGGAAAGGATAGGGAAAAAAATAATTTTGATTTTGAAAAAAACTTTATCCATCATTTAAGCTCTCCCCTACCCTACAGAAGATCTGATGAACAAACACCAGAACAATTTTGTGATTTTCTTGTTAAAGAATTTGAAGATAAAATTAGAGAACTTGGATCAGAAAATGTAGCTGCTTTTATAGCTGAACCAGTTTTAGCTTCAGGTGGGTGTATTGTACCTCCTGAAGGATATTATAAAAAAATATATGATGTATGCAAAAAAAATGAAATTATTTTTATTGCAGATGAAGTTGTCACTGGGTTTGGAAGACTCGGTCATTTTTTCTCTTCAGAAGAAGTTTTTGGTGTAGTCCCGGATATTATTACATGTGCAAAAGGTATAACCTCTGGATATTTGCCTTTAGGGGCAGTTTTATTTTCAGATAAATTAATTGGTGATTTAAAACACGACTCATCATTATTTTTTCATGGTTATACTTATTCTGGCCACCCAGCTTGTTGTGCAGCTGCACTAAAAAATATTGAAATATTGAAAAGAGATAAAATTTTAGAACATGTGCGTGAAATTGAGCCATATTTTTTTGAAAAACTTAACACATTATATGAACTACCAATCGTCGGAGATATTCGAGGCAAGGGTTTAATGGCTGGCATTGAATGCGTAATTAATAAAAACAGTAAAGAAGCATTAATTTTGGATAAAGCAATAGGTTCGCGAATTGATGAAGAGTCTATAAAATTAGGGCTTATAATAAGGCCACTCTACCATATTTGTGTTCTCTCACCTGCTTTGATTATAACTAAAAATCAAATAGATGATCTTACTGAAAAATTATACCTAGCTATTTCAAACACTATTGATCAATTACAAAAAGAGGGACTCTGGTCTAGTCAAAAATGATACTAAATAGTATTAAAAACTATTTAGACTTTAAAAATGTTAGCCCCAGCGTAAAATTTTTATCTTTAGTTGGTTTTTGTACTGGTTTATTATTAAGTTATTTTTATACAGTTCTAGTAATACTCCAAAAATTTTCAGGATATTCAGAGTTTGTAATTGGTGTAGTGTGCTCATTCGGTCCCTTAGGATTAATTTTCGCAGGTTTTTTTGCAACAAAACTTTTGAAAAGATTTGGATTTTATAGCGTAATATTATTCTCAACTGTAATTAATGGAATATGTATTATTTCAATGATAGCTTTTATTAATCCAATTAATTTATCCATTTGTTTTTTTATCGGCGGTATGATGGGTGGACTTACATGGATGACAATGGACACATGGGCAAATGTAGTTTCTGATGACTCAAATAGAGGCAAATCCATAGGGATATATAATTCATCAGTTACAACAGGTTTAGCAATGGGTCCGCTTATTGTTGGAATATTCGGTACGACTGGAAGAATACCTCTTATTGTATCTATTCTGCTAATAATCTTTAAGATTACAGCTATTGTTAGTATAAAAAGATTTGTTAAGCAGGTTTTATTTCCTTTTCAATCATCAAAAATGAAATTCTCAATTTTGGGAATTTCACCATTCGTTTTTTTAGCGATTTTCTATGCAGGAATTGAGGACTCTGCATTTATATCTTTGTTTCCCGCATTTATGATAAATGATTTATTCTCAGATAAACAAATTGGTATTTATATTTTTATTGGTGGAATTTTTGGTGTGCTTTGCCAACCCTTTGTTGGAGCTTTATCTGATATTATCAATAAACGTTTGATAATTTTTGGTCTTTTATTAGCTCACATTACATGGTTAACATTATTAAAATTATCAAATTCTAATGAAGTAGTGATCATTATGGCATTAATGATCAGTGGTTTTGCTTCTACAAGCTTATATACTGTAACTTTAGCATATCTTGGGGAAAGAATTAACGTTACAGATATTGCTTTCGCTACATCACTTTTTATAATTATATATGAAGTAGGTGAATATTTAGGACCAATTATAGTTGGATTTAACATGAATATTTTTGGTAATACTGGTTTTACAAATACATTGTTATGTTTTGCATTTTTTAGTATCATTTTTGGAATAATAAGAACATTATTTTATAAAAAATGAGCACTAAAATTATAAAAGCGACTAAGAAAAATATAAGTGAAGCAGGTTATTTGTTTGATCTTTATCGTCAATTTTACAAATATAAATCAAATATAAAAGCATCTACAAATTATATTAAAGATAGAATAAATAAAAAAGACTCTTTTATTTTTTTATGTTTATACAAAAATCAACCTGCTGGTTTCCTGCAGTTATACGAAACATTTGACTCTCTAAATATTAATAAAAAATTAATACTTTACGACTTATATGTTGAGAAAAAATTCAGAAGAAATGGAATTGGAAGAAAATTAATGAATACAGCAAAAAAACTTGCAAAATCAAAAAAAATAAAAATTGTTGAGTTATCTACTGCCACAAACAACAAGAAAGCTCAGGCACTTTACGAATCTCTTGATTACAAAAGAGACAAAGAATATTATACTTATTTTCTTGAATTATAATAAGATATGGAAAAAGTAAAATTTACAGAAATGCAACATGGAGACAAAGAAGATTACGATCTTCTCACAAAGTTTGAAGATAAATATATAGAAGGAACTGCTGATAGAGTTATCCGTATATTAAAAAATCTTGACTCATCACTTGGTGGATATCAGGTATCAAGATTAGAGCATTCTCTTCAAGCCGCTTCAAGAGCTCTTAGAGATAAGGCAGACGAAGAAATGATCGTAGCTTCTCTATTACATGATATTGGCGATGAAATTGCTCCATTAAATCATTCTGAAATTTCTGCAGCTGTTTTAAGACCTTTTGTTTCTGAAAAAACTCATTGGATAGTTCAGCAGCATGGTCTTTTTCAAGCTTACTATTATAATCATCATTATGGGCATGATAGAAATTTACGAGATAAGTATAAAGGACATCCATTTTATAATGATACAATAAGATTTTGTGAAACTTATGATCAAAATTCTTTTGACCCCGCTTATGAAACTATTAAATTAGAAGAATTTATACCAATGGTTCATCGAATATTTGATAGAGAGCCACATAAGCACGTCTATTTAGGATTATAATTATTTTTTTAACTTATTTATTAAGTGAAGATTTTCTGAATTAAATTTATCTTTATTTTCGTCTATAAAACATTGGATCAAATCTCTTTTACTATCCTCAAACTCAGTAACTCTTCTAGTGCTTAAATCCACATATAACGAACAAACCTCAGTGGTTGATGCTAAATACTTTTCCTTTTTGTGAGTCATCTCCAATTTATAGACTAATCTCTTTTTATCAAAATCAAGAAAAAGTAAGTTCATATCAACCTCATCATCGACTTTTACTTCCATATCGTAGGTCGTATGAGACTCTACGGCAAAGGTTGTTCTCTTTTCATTTTTAGCTGAGTGCTCTCCTATATTAAATTTTTCTAATAATACTTCCCATGAAGAATCAAAAAGATGGATATAGAAAGCCAAATTCATGTGACCATTATAGTCGGTCCACTCTGGCAATACTTTTCCTGTTTTTAGATATATAGACACTTGTTAATTTCCTCTAACTGAGATACATCATTTTTTAAGAAAAATGAATAATGAAGTTGTAATAAGTTGTGCTGTAACAGGATCTGGTGATACTGCAAAAAAACATCCTGATCTTCCTATTACTCCAAAACAAATAGCAGAAGCATCAATAGAAGCTGCAAAAGCTGGTGCAGCTGTTGCACATATTCATGTTAGAGAAGAAGATGGCAAACCTAGTAGAAAATTAGAATATTATAAGGAAGTAGCGGATAGAATTCGATCTTCAGATACTGATGTAATAATAAATTTTACAACAGGCATGGGTGGAGATTTTGAAGTTGGTGAAGGTGCGGACCCTCTTAATCCAGTGGGCCCCAATACGGATATGATTCATGCGCTAGACAGACTTGCACATGTTGAAGAATTATTACCAGAAATATGCACCCTTGATTGCGGTTCTCTTAATTTTGGTGATACTAATATGACATTTATTCACACACCTGTTCAATTAAGAGCTGCAGCAAAAAAAATGCAAGAATTGGGCATTAAACCTGAAATGGAGGCTTTTGAAATGGGTCACCTATGGTTTGCTAATCAACTGTATAAAGAAGGGTTAGTTGATTCCCCTCCTCTTTATCAAATTTGTTTAGGAATTCCATGGGGTGCGCCAGCAACAACCGCGTCAATGAAAGTAATGGCTGATATGATTCCAGAAGGTGCTAATTGGGCTGGATTTGGAATTGGTAGACATCAAATGCCTATGGTGGCGCAATCTGTAATTTTAGGTGGTAATGTTAGAGTTGGATTAGAAGATAATTTATATTTAGAAAAAGGTGTGCTGGCATCTAATGCACAACTAGTTGAAAAATCTGCGAGAATAATCAATGATCTTGGTGCAAAAATTCTTAATCCTGAAGAAGCAAGAAAAAAATTAAACTTAAAGAAACAGTTTTAAAAGTGCGAGACTCTTTGGATACTATTGCAGTTATTGGAACTGGCGTAATTGGAACAGGTTGGATTATAAGATTTTTATTTAATAAAAAAAAAATTAAAGTATTTGATCCAAGTAAAACACAAAAAAAATTTTTATTAAATGAAATAAAAAGAACCTCAAAAACTCTAGAAAGATTTTATTCCAAAAGAATTAATTTAGAAAAACAACTTTTTTTTTGTGACTCGGTACATGAAGCAGTCAAAAATGTAGATTTGATACAAGAAAATGCTCCAGAAAATGAAAAATTAAAAACAAAAGTTATAAAAGATATAAGTTTAAGTGCTCCTAAAACTGCAATTATAGCATCAAGCTCCTCAGGGCTTTTGCCATCAAAAATACAATCTCAAGCAAAAAATCCAGAAAGAGTATTAATAGCCCACCCTTTTAATCCAGTCTATCTTCTACCATTAGTTGAGTTAGTTCCTGGAAAAAAAACAACTAAAGCAAATATATCAAAAGCAAATAAGTTTTATTCCAAAATTGGTATGAAAACTCTCATATTAAAAAAAGAGTTACCAGGTTATCTTTCAGACAGATTACAAGAGTCTATGTGGAGAGAGTCATTACATATCATTAACGAAGGTTATGCATCTACTCAAGATCTGGATGATGCAATTATTTATGGTCCTGGTCTAAGGTGGTCATTAATGGGTACTTTTTTGACATTTCATTTAGCTGGAGGAGAGTCAGGCATGAAACATATGCTTGAACAATTTGGACCTGCATTGAAATTACCATGGACTAAATTGAAGGCACCAAAATTAACTGATAATCTTAAGAAAAAAATTATTCAAGGAACAAAAATACAATCAAAAAATAAGTCTATTAAAAATTTATCAAACCTTAGAGATAATTTTTTAATTGATTTACAAAAATTATTAGAGAAATATAAAGTTTAAAATGATTGAAAGAAGTAAATTTATTGCATTAAAAAACTATATACCAATAGGTTTGCCTACAGAGAATGATTTTCTAATAAAAGAAAAAGAAATAAATTTTTCAGATGAAAGAAATGTATTGGTAGAAAATCTATGGATTTCTGTTGATCCATATATGCGAGCGAGAATGACAGAAAAGAAAAATTACAAGGATCCTTTTGTGATTGGAGAGCCAATGGAAGGAGCAGCTATAGGTATAGTTAAAAAAACTAATTCTAGCAAATTTAATGTTGGCGATTATGTTATGAATAATTGTGGATGGAGAGATAAGTTTACCGACTCTGAAAACAATTTAAAAAAAATAGCAAACTCTAAATTTCCATTACAATCATTTTTAGGCCCTCTTGGAATGAATGGTCATACAGCACATATAGGTCTTTACAAAATAGGAAAACTTCAAAAAAATCAGACCGTATTAGTATCATCAGCTGGGGGCAGTGTTGGATCTTTAGTATGTCAAATTGCAAAATTAAATGGATGCAAGGTTGTTGCAAGCACCGGATCTGATGAAAAAGTTGATTGGTTAAAAAATGAATTAAAAGTTGATCATGCTTTTAATTATAAAAAAACAGAGAATTTAGTCTTAAAGCTAAAAGAACTCATGCCTGAGGGTTTTGATTTATATTTTGATAATGTCGGAGGTGACTTTCTAGAAGCTGCAATATTTAGAATGAAAAATTATGGCAGAATTGTTATTTGTGGAAGAATTTCTCAAATGAATTCAACAACATCTCCAGATGGCTTAAAAAATATGGCTCACGTGTTAGTAAAAAGATTAACAATTAAAGGATTTTTAATTTTTGACCACGAGGATGATACAAATAATTTTCAAAATGATATGACTAAATGGCTAAATAATAACGAAATAGTTATAAAAGAAACAATTTATGAAGGTATAGAAAACGCACCTAAAGCTTTTGTTGATCTATTGAATGGTAAAAATATAGGTAAAATGTTGGTAAAAATTTAAAGTGTTACGTAAGGTGATGTGCCCCTGAAATTAATATCTAACTTTAACTCTTTGTCGATAGGTGGAAAAGCTCTCTGTTGACACTCTATTCGAGGACATATTCTACAAGAAACACCAATGGGAGTTTGTAATTTTTTATTATCAATATCCATTCCCTCAGAATAAATTAAATCTTTTGCATACTTAACATCGCACCCAAGACCAATTGATACAAAACTTTTAGGCATACCATGTTTTTCAATGCCTTTTTCAAAAGCACGAGCTATACAAAAATATACTTTTCCATCTGGCATTCTTGAGATCTGAGGGTGAATTTTTCCTGGATTTAAAAAGGCTATATAAACATTCCAACGTGGACAGGATCCTCCATGGCGCGGTATATGAATACCGGACAAAGAAAATCTTTTGGAAACATTTCCAGCTATATCAGTTTTTAGAAAATGAAAAGGAACACCTTCATTACCAGGTTTTTGTAAATTTGTTAATCTATGAGTAACTTGCTCAAAACTACATGCGTAATGATGCATTAATATCTCAATATCATATTTATTTTTTTTAGCATTTGCCAAAAAATCATCGTAAGGCATAAGTATAGCTGAGGAAAAGTAGTTTAATAACGAAATTGTCAAGAGTGGCTTAACTTCATCAGAATCTACTTTATGTGCATTTATAATTTCCTCAATTACATCTCCTGCTTCAATAAAAGCTACTTGATAAGCTAGGTGAAAGTTTCTTGAAGTGTATGTAAGCATTTCTGATAACTGTAATTTATTATTTATACTATCAAATTTTCTAACAGATTTTAGTTCTTCACTTGCCGGTACAATTTCAACAGATATTTTATGTTTTTCCATCAAATAATTTGTTAATTTCAATCCTGAGCCAATATTATGCCCAATTTCTAATCCAGCATTTTTTCTAATAATTTCAGCTGCCAATTCTATTTGATGAAAGTAGTTTTTATTATCTTGTAAAAAATCTGATACAATTTCAACTGGCAGACGACTTGGATTCTCCACAACAGAAGAGTTAACATCCATAGACTCTAATCTATTTTGCATATCATCTTTAAAAGACTTATGTGTATCGTTAAGTGTTAATAAAGCTTTTGCAATATTTGGATTCGAGCTTA